>JAQVKR010000121.1 GCA_028694565.1 Gammaproteobacteria bacterium
CAAGAAGACGCCCAAGGCCGAGGCCACCATGGGCCGCTACGTCTACACCGATTACAGCCGCTGCATCGGCTGCCACATCTGTGCCGACGTCTGCCCCACCGGCTACATCGAAATGGGGCTCGGCGCCTGGGCCAACTAGGAGGGAAGGTCCTGATGACCTGCTTCGCAAACCTCAAGCGGTCCCTGACCGTGCTGGCGACGGTTGCGCTGCTGGGGGCTTCGGCCCCCGGCGGCGCCGCCGACAGCGGTATCCCCATGCCCAGCTTCATGGAGCCGCAGGGCACGCAGTGCGTGGAGGATACCGACTTCATGCGCCGCAACCACATGGAGGTGATCCTCGATCACCGTGACAAGACCATGCACGAGGGGATCCGTACCAAGAAGCACAGCCTCAAGGAGTGCATCAACTGTCACGCCGCTGACTACCAGGGCGACGAAAAGGCCCGGGAGCAGCACTTCTGTGTGAGCTGCCACCAGTACACGGCGGCCCAGCCCGATTGTTTCCAGTGCCACAGCCTGAAGCCGGAACAGCCCGGCGCTGCACGCTGAGAACGGCCGCAACCACAGGGAAACAGGCAAGAGCCCGAGAATGAACGAGACCAGCGAACACACTGATCTGAACCGGCGCGAGTTCCTGACCCGGAGCGCGGCCACGGCGGGAGTCGCCCTCGCCCCCGGAGTCATGCTCTACAGCGTCGCCCAGGCCCGTCCCGCCGACGAACCCGTTTCCAGCGCGGTGCGCTGGGGGCTGCTCATCGACAGCAACAAGTGCGCCTCCGGGTGCAGCGACTGCGTGAGCGCCTGCGAGCGGGAGAACGGCTGGGGCACCGGTTCCACCGACGAGACCCACTCCGATGCGACGCAGAAGGCGCAGTGGATCCGCAAGGTGGAGGTGAAGAACACCGAAACCGGACACGCCTTCACGCTGCCCATGATGTGCCAGCACTGCGAGAATCCGCCCTGTGCCGACGTCTGCCCCACCGGCGCCTCGTTCCGGCGCGACGACGGCATCGTCCTGGTGGACAAGCACATCTGCATCGGCTGCCGCTACTGCATGATGGCCTGCCCCTACAAGGCGCGCTCCTTCGTCCACGAGACGCTCACGGATCAGAAGCCCTACGCCCCCCGCGGCAAGGGCACCGTCGAGGCCTGCACCCTGTGCGTGCACCGGGTCGACGCGGGCGATTCCCCCGCGTGCGTGGAAGCCTGCACGGCCGAGAATCACAATGCCATGCTGTTCGGTGACCTGAACGACCCCGAAAGCCCCATCGCCAAGACGGTGGCCACCTATGCCACCACCCAGATCCGGGCCGACCTGAACCTCAACCCCGGGGTCCGTTACCAAGGCATCTAGTCACGGGAGCTCAGCCGCAAGATGAAGCATATCACCTATCGCGAACTGCCCGGACGCAGCGGCTACTACGGCCTGCTCGGGGCCCTGGCGCTGGTCGTCCTGATGGGCTTCGGCGCCTTTCTGTTCATGGAACACCATGGCCACTACGTCACCGGGATGAACAACCAGGTGGTCTGGGGCACGCCGCACGTGTTCGCCGTGTTCCTGATCGTGGCCGCCTCCGGGGTCCTCAACATGGCCTCCATCGGATCGGTGTTCGGCAAGTCGATGTACAAGCCGCTGGGGCGCATGGCGGGCCTGCTGGCCATCACGCTGCTGATGGGCGGCCTGACGGTCCTGGTGCTGGACCTGGGCCATCCCGATCGCCTGATCGTGGCCATGACCCATTACAACTTCAAATCCATCTTCGCCTGGAACATCTTCCTCTACACGGGCTTCATGGCCATCGTGGCGGTCTATCTGTGGTCCATGATGGAGCGGCGGATGAACCCCTACTCCAAGCCGATGGGTTTCCTCGCCTTCGTCTGGCGCCTCATGCTCACCACCGGTACCGGCTCCATCTTCGGTTTCCTGGTGGCGCGCCAGGGCTATGACGCGGCGGTCATGGCGCCCATGTTCATCGCCATGTCCTTCTCCTTCGGCCTGGCCATCTTCCTGCTGGTGCTGCGCGCCATGGAGGGAGGCTTCGGCTGGGAGCTGGGCGGGATGGCGCTGAAGCGCTACAAGAACCTGCTGGGCGTGTTCATCGCCGCCACCCTCTACTTCGTGGCGCTGATGCACCTGACCAACCTCTACGCCACCGAGCACCACGGCGTCGAGGCCTTCATCCTGATGAACGGCGGCATCTACACCTTCCTGTTCTGGGTCGGGTTCGTGCTGGTGGGCAGCCTTCTGCCCCTGGGGCTGCTCTACCACCCCGCCACCGGCGGCTCGCGCACCTGGATCGTCGTCGCTTCCGTACTGGTGCTGGTGGGCGCCCTCGCCCTGGTGTATGTCATCATCATCGGCGGCCAGGCCTACCCGCTGGTGCTGTTCCCGGGCATGGAGGTGAGCAGCAGCTTCAATGACGGGGTGGTGAACAGCTATGCGCCCAGTCTGCCGGAGGTGGTGCTGGGCGTCGGCGGCATCGCCCTGGCCCTGGCCCTGGCCATGGTCGCCATGCGGGTGCTGCGCTTCATCCCCGAGACCATGTCCGACGAGGCCATGCAGCAGTACCTCGAGGCGAGCAAGCACTGACAGCCGCGCGCGCTGGGGGTCGCCCAGCGCGCGCGCCTGAACAGCAGGAGTGACCGGATGGCACAGCAGGAACACCCCTTCGCGCAGTACGTGCGCATCCTCGGCAAGGGGCGCAACGGATCCCGCTCCCTCTCCCGGGAGGAAGCCGAGACGGCGATGCGGCTCATCCTGCGCGACGAGGTGGAGCCGGTTCAGCTGGGCGCCTTCCTGATGCTCATGCGCGTCAAGGAGGAGAGTCCCGAGGAGGTGGCCGGCTTCGTGCGCGCCGCCCGGGCCGACATGGCTCCGCCCGCCGGCCTGGAAGCGGATCTGGACTGGTCCTCCTACGCGGGCAAGCGCCGCCACCTGCCCTGGTTCCTGCTCTCCACCCTGCTGCTGGCCGAGAACGGTGTCCGGGTGTTCATGCACGGCGCCAGCGGGCATACCGCCGGTCGCATCTACACCCAGGACGTGCTGGCCACCCTGGGCCTGCGCTTCGCCACCAGCTGGGACGAGGTGGCCGAGGATCTGGAGGCGCGCAACTTCGCCTACTTCCCCCTCGAGCACATGTGTCCCAAGCTGCACGAGATCATCCAGCTGCGCCCGCTGCTCGGGCTGCGCTCCCCGGTCCATACCCTGGCCCGGCTGCTCAACCCCCTCGATGCGCCCTGTGTGATGCAGGGCATCTTCCATCCCGGCTATCGCCCGGTGCACCAGGAGGCCGCGCTGCTGCTGGAACAGCCGCACCTGGCGGTCATCAAGGGCGAGGGCGGCGAGATCGAGGTCAACCCGGACATGGCCTGCCTGGTCCAGAGCGTCCACGACGGCGCCCTCGTCGACGAGGAGTGGCCGCCGTTGTTCCCGCAGCGCCACGTGAAGCAGGCGGAGCTGGACGTCGGCCACCTGGCCGCCCTCTGGAACGGCGCGCTGCAGGACGAGTATGCCGAGGGCGCTGTCATCGCAACCGCCGCAGTGACCCTGCAGATGATGGGGCGCGCGGACGATCGCGAAGCGGCCATCGCGCTGGCGCGGCGGATGTGGCAGCAGCGGCAGCGGGAGAAGTACTCCCGCGCGGCCTGAGGCAACGGCGGCCCCACCGGCTGCCGGCGCCTTTTCCGCCTCGCCGCCCCGGCAGAGTCCCACAACCGCGGAACGGGCCCCCATGTCCCATCTTCTCATCTCCGCCGCCCACAAGTCCTCGGGCAAGACCACCATCACCCTCGGGCTGTGCGCCGCGCTGCGCGCCCGCGGCCTGCGCGTGCGCCCCTACAAGAAGGGCCCCGACTACATCGATCCCATGTGGCTGGGGATGGCGGCGGGGCGCTCGTGCCCGAACCTCGACTTCCAGACCCAGGACAACGACGAGATCCTGCGCACCTTCGCCTGTGGGCTGCGGGAGACCGACATCGGCATCGTGGAGGGGAACATGAGCCTCTACGACGGCATGGATCTCGAGGGCGGCAACAGCAATGCGGCGCTGGCCAAGCTCCTCCGGGCACCGGTCATCCTGGTGCTCGACGCCACCGGCGTGACCCGCGGCATCGCCCCGCTCCTGCTCGGCTACCAGGCTTTCGATCGGGAGGTGGACATCGCCGGGGTGATCCTCAACCAGGTGGCCGGACAGCGCCACGAGGAGAAGCTCCGCGCGGTCATCGGCCACTACACCGACATCCCCGTGCTGGGAGCGGTGCGCCGCAATCCGGAGCTGCGCATCAGCGAGCGGCATCTCGGCCTGGTGCCCAGCAACGAGCTCGGCACCGCGCGGGAGAAGATCGACTACACCGCCGGGGTCATCGCGGCGCAGGTCGACCTGGACGCCCTCATCGACCTGGCCGCGGCACGCAGCGTCGGGCCCGATCCGGGGCTGTTCCAGCCGGAACCGGTTGCGCCCGTGCGCGATCTCCGCATCGCCATCGCCCGCGATCCCGCCTTCGGCTTCTACTATCCCGGCGACCTGGAGGCGCTGGAGCGGGGCGGAGCCGAACTGGTGCCCGTCGATACCCTGCGGGACAGCGAGCTGCCCCCGGTGGATGGCCTGTTCATCGGCGGCGGGTTTCCGGAAACCCACACGGAGCAACTGGAGGCGAACCGGTCGCTGCGCGACTCCATTCGCGCCGCCATCGAGGCGGGCCTGCCCGCCTACGCCGAGTGCGGCGGACTCATGTATCTGGCCCGCAGCATCACCTGGCAGGGGCGGCGCCACGAGATGGTGGGCGTGGTGCCGGGCGACATCCGGATGCACGAACGCCCCGTGGGCCGCGGTTACATCCACGTGCAGGAGACCGGCGAGGGTCCCTGGCCGCTGCGGGATGCAGCGGGCCGGCTGGGCGGCTTCCATGCCCACGAATTCCACCATTCCAGCATCGAGAACCTCGATCCGGACTGTCGTTTCGCCTTTCGGGTGCTTCGCGGCACCGGGCTCGGCAACGGTTACGACGGGGTGGTCTACAGGAATCTCCTGGCATGCTATGCCCACCAGCGCGATGTGGGCGCCAACCACTGGACCCACCGCTTTCTGGATTTCGTGCGCCACTGCCGCAGCGGCACGGCGGCGCGCGCCGCCGGCGGCTGAAGGCACCGGCGAGCCCGTACCGGTGCCGGGCCGATGCCGGCCCCCGCCAGCGCCATCCATCATCAACCAGACAACCAACAGGAGAGCCGATGTTCAAGATCACCGAACGTGCCGCTGAACAGGTGCGCCGATCCATGGAACAGGGCGGGAGTGACGGCCTTGCCCTGCGGGTGGCGGTGCGGACACTGCCCGACGGCGGCTTCGACTACGGTCTCGGTTTCGACGAACCCGCCGGGGATGATCTCCGCATTTTCTCCCAGGGGGTCGAGATCCTCATCAACCCGGCCCTGCGCGACATGCTCGAGGGCGCGGTCATGGATTTCGTGGAGTTGGAATCGGGGGAGATGAGCTTCATTTTCCTCAACCCCAACGATCCCAACTACATACCGCCCAAGGAGGCGGATGTCGAGGTTCCGCAGGAGTGAACCGGTAACGCCCATGGAACTGGATGTGGTGGTCATCGGCAGCGGTCCGGGCGGCTACAAGGCCGCCCTGACCGCCGCCCAGCAGGGAGCGCGGGTGGCCCTCGTGGAGAAGGGCCTGGCGGGCGGCGTGTGCCTGAACGAGGGCTGTGTTCCGAAAGCCGCGCTCATCCGCCTCGCCGGCCTGATGGAGTCGGCCAATTCACTCAACGGCCGGGGCCTCGTGGGAGAGGTGCGGGGCGATTTCCGCGCCGCCATGGCGCACAAGGCCCGGGTGGTCGACGGCATCAGCGCGAATTTCCCGGTCTGGCTGCGCCGGCTCGGAATCCGTTATCTCCAGGGCAGCGCCCGGCTGCTCGATCCGCGCACGGTCGCCGTCGAGGGAGCCGATGGGAGCGCGACCCTGCAGGCCCGGCGGATCATCGTGGCCACCGGCGCCGTTCCCCGCGAGCATCCGGCGTGCCCCACCGACGGGGTGCGAATTCTCAATTCCCACCATTTCATGTACCAGCTCGATGCCCTGCCCGCCTCCGTGCTGGTGGTGGGCGGGGGCGCGGTGGGCTGCGAGCTCGGCTACTTCCTGCAGCAGTTCGGCAGCCAGGTCACCCTTGTCGAGCGCCAGGAACACCTGCTCGGCGGCATGGCGCTGCCGGCGCGGGCCACCCAGCTGCTGGAGCGCAAATTCCTGCGCCTGGGCACCGAGCTGCGCCTGGGGGTCGAGGTGGTCCACTCCCGGGTCGGCGCTGACGGCGTCAGCGTCGGCTTCAGCGACGGCGGCGAGGGCCACTACGAACGGGTGCTGGTGGTCATCGGCCGGCGGCCCGCACCGAGCGGGCTGGGGCTCGAGAAGCTCGGGGTGGAGTTCGACGCCGAGGGGTTCATCCGCACCAGCAAGTACCTGGAGACGACGCAGCCGGGCATCTACGCGGTGGGAGACTGCAAGCCCGGACCGATGTCCGCCAACGCCGCCTTCCACGACGCCAAGGTGGCGGCATTCAACGCCGTGCGCGGCAACACGCTCCGCGCCAACTATCACCGGGTGCCGCTGGTCATCGATTCGGCCCTGCAGATCGCCACCGTGGGGCTGCTGGAGGAACGGGCCGAGGCGGCCGGCTTCGAGCCCGAGTTCGCCCGCGCGAACTTCATGGCCTCCATCAAGGCCCGGGCCCACAACGATGCCGAGGGCTTCATCGAGGTGGTTCACGATGACGAGACCGGGCAGCTGCTGGGCGGCTGCATCGTCGGCCCGGACGCCGGGGAGCAGATCCACATGCTCGCCGCCGCCTGCCAGTCGGATCGCGGATTGTGGTTCTTCAGCGACATCAACTACACCCACCCCTCCTGGTACGAGGACCTGGGCAATGCCATCAATCCCCACGCCCAGGCCATCGCCCGCTCCGGGCGCGACATCTTCCGCCCCGGCATCTTCGCCACCGACGTGGGTGGCGAGGACTTGTAGTCAATTAAAAACAGTCAGTTGGATGTCTTTTCAAGAATTGTTGTCATGTTCCGTGCCGGGGAGAGCCCATGCCATGCCGGCGGAAAGCTTCACCGGCCGGGAGGGATATCCGGGCGGGAAGCGTGCTAAGATGGCCGAACCACCCGGGCCGAGTCCCTGTCTCATAAGATAATTCCAGCCCCCTGCGGGGTGACTGCCACATGCAGCTGTTGGAGCCGAAGAAGGCCGCGAGCCGTATCCGCGACCTGGCCATCTGGATGATCCCCCCCGCCCGCGGCTGGCGGCGCAAGTCCGCCGGTATCTGGCGCAATCCCCTGTTCCAGCCCATGGCGGCGCTGGTCGCGGTGCTGTTCGTGCTGGCGTTCAGCGGCCTGCTGCTGTTTCCCCGGGGGGGCGAGGACCGGGCGGCCCTGCTTCCGGGCCACCTGCTGCTGTTCCTGCTCGGGCTGGTGTGCCTGGCGATTCTGGCCCGGCGCATCCACCAGCAGCTGCTGCAGCCGCTCGCGCATCTGCGCAACTGGGCCC
>JAQVKR010000122.1 GCA_028694565.1 Gammaproteobacteria bacterium
CCCGTTCCGATCCGGCCGGCGCGGCTGCCGGCGCCCGCCTCAGTGCTGGCGGACGCGGTAGCCCTGTCGCTGGAGCCGCGCCACGATCCCGTTGCCGCCCACCAGGTGCCCGGCGCCGACCACCACGAAATAGCTGCCGCCCCGGCGCAGGAGCTCGGTCACCCGTTCGGCCATGGCGGCGTTGCGCTCCGTGAACAGGCGTTCCTGCAGCGCCTTGCCGCCGGGCTCGTGCGCCATCTGTTCCAGGGTCAGCAGCCGCAGGGCCTCCGCGTCGCCGCGGCTCCAGGCGTCGGCCAGGGCGGCGAAGTAGGGCTGCACCGCGTCGAGGTCGGCGAGGGTCTGCGCCAGCATCCGCTCCTGGTCGGCCCCGCTGAGCGCCTGCAGCAGCCGGATCTGCCCGCGCACCGACTCCAGTTCGAGTATCGGCTTCCCGCTGCCGGCGCGTTCGAGAAAGTGGCGGTCGATGCCGAGGCTCTCGTCCAGGCCGGAGCGCTTCAGCGCCAGCGCGGTGACGGTCAGGGACGCCAGCCAGGGCCGCTGGTGGAGGATGATCTCCGGCGGCAGGCCGAGCTCGCCGATGACCGCCTCCAGCCGGGCCCAGGTCTCCGGGGCGAGGTGATCGCGCAGGGTGGAGCCGTCGTTGTAGACCCCCTGCTCGCTGAGCAGGCTTAGCATCTCGGCCGGATCGGCGTCGCGCACGTTGGCCTCCACCACCAGCGCGCCGGAGGTGTCGAAGGCCTCCTCCATCACCGCCGGCAGGGGGTAGAGATCGGGGTGGCCGTAGTGCAGGGAGCCCAGCAGCCAGGCGTGGCCGGCGCCGCCCTCCACCCGCCACAGGAAATGCCGCGGCTGCGGGCTGTCCGCCGTGGCCGGCGCGGCCGCCGCCGGCGTGGCCGCCGTCGGGGCCGCGCCGGCACAGGGACGATCCTGGAACAGGGGGCGCCCCCCGGTGTCGAGGCAGCGGTAGATCTCGGCCTGGAGCGGGGCGCCCGCCCAGGCGAGGGCCACCAGCAGGAACAGTCGTGTGAACAGGCGCAGCATGGCGGCGCTCCGGTTGCGGGCCAGGGTTCGACCTTACGGCGGCCGGCGGGACGGGGCAAGGACGCCGGTCACGTCCCGCCGGCCGCCGCCACCTCCGCGCTCCAGCCCAGGGCGTCGGTCACGGCGCGGAAATCGGCCCCGGGCTGGGCGGCCAGGTCCATGGGCAGGCCGGTGCGGGGGTGGTCGAATGCCAGCCGGGTGGCCACGAGCAGCAGGCGGGCGCAGCCGAACCGGGCGCGGAAAAAGCGGTTGTGCCGTCCGTCGCCATAGGTGGTGTCGCCGACGATGGGATGGAAGATGTGCTTCAGGTGGCGCCGCAGCTGGTGCTTGCGGCCGGTCAGCGGGGTGAGCTCCAGCAGGGCGTAGCGGGCGGTGGCGTAGCGTCCCACCGGCTCGGGCAGCTCCACGGTGGCCAGCCGGCGGTAGTCGGTGACCGCCGGCCGGGGCGGCCGATCCGGGCCCACCAGCCGATCCCCGAACGGGTCGAGCACCTCGGCCAGGGGATGGTCGATGCGCCCGCTTCCCTCCGGGTGGCCGCGGACCACGGCCAGGTAGCGCTTCTCCACCGCGCGGGCGGTGAAGGCGGCGGTGAGCCGGCGGGCGGTCTCCACGTCCAGCGCCAGCAGCAGGAGCCCGGAGGTGGGCCGGTCCAGGCGGTGCACGGGCCAGACCCGCTGGCCGAGCTGATCGCGGACCAGTTGCAGGGCGAAACGGGTTTCGCGGCGATCGATCTCGCTGCGGTGGACCAGCAGCCCGGCGGGCTTCTCCACCACCACCAGGTGCTCGTCGCGGTAGACGATGGGAAGGGCGCCGCCGTTCGCCACCGTCAGTGCTGCTCCACCACGTAGCCGCGCCGGCGCAGGCGCTCCACCACCCCGTCCGCGCCCACCAGGTGGGCGGCGCCCACCACCATGAAGGATTCCCCGGGTTGCTCCAGCAGCGCCACCACCCCATCGGTCATGGCCGCGTTGCGGCGGGCGAAGAGCGCCGCGTAGAGGGTCTCGCCGTCCCCGTCCCGCCGCAGTGAGCCCAGGCTGAGCCGCTCGATGGCGGCGCTGTCGCCGCTGCGCCACGCCCGCACCAGCGCCGGGTAGAGGGTTTCGGCCTGCTCCACGCCGTCGAGCGCCTGCTCCAGCAGCCGCAGCTGGGCCGCCTCCGGCAGTCCCGCCAGCATCTCCACCTGCCAGCGCAGCGACTCCAGCTGCACCAGTGCCCGGGAGCCGCGCCGGTTGAGGAAGTAGCGATCCACCCCCGCCTCTTCCCGGAACCCCTCCCGCCGGGCCGCGTCCGTCTCCAGCACCATGGCGGCCAGCCACGGCCGCTGCCGCTCGATGAGCCCGCGGTAGATGCCGAGCTTTTTCACCGCCGCCCCGAGGCGCTCCCGGGTGGCGGGGGCGAGGTGATCCCGCAGCCGCTCGCCGGGCGGGTAGCGGCCGAGCGTGTCCAGCAGCTCCCGCAGCCCGCCGATGTCCGCGTTGGTGATGTCCGCCTCCACCGCCAGGGCCGTGGCGGCGGCGAACGCGCGGCGCATGGGGGCCGGGAGGGGGTACATGGCCGCCGAGCCGTAGTGGATGGACCCCGCCAGCCAGACCGTGGCCCCCTCCGCGCGCACCGCCCAGAGGAAGTGCCGCCGATCCCGGTCGGCGGCCGGGGCGTCGGCGGACTCCTCGCGGAAGTCGTCGCAAGGGTAGGCCTGGACCCGGCTGCTGCCGCGTCCGTCCTCGCAGACCCAGGCGGCGGCCGCCGCCTGGGCGGGCTGGACGGCGAGCAGGAGCAGCGTGAGCAGGCGCGCGGCTCGGAAAATTCGCTTCATTGCGGTAAGGCTCCCTGTGGCTTGCGGCGCCTAGTGTACCGCTTCGCACCTGGAGGGACATTCGGCGGACCGCCGGCCGGCGGTCTGCGGCCGGCGCGAAAATATCGAAAAAACAGTCATTTCTAATTCATGCGCTGCACCACGTCATCTTTTGACAAGGGAAAAAACTCCTGTCTATTGTGGAATTGAGCGGGCCGCCGGCCCGGTACGAAACTGAGAGTGGGGAGACACCCCATCCGGATGGAGGACAGCCACATGAACGCGGTTGATGAGCTGCACCACGGCCAGGAGCGGATCTGCGAATTGATCCGGGTCCTCTCGACGCTGAGTCGGGAGGAGTCGCTGATCGGCACGCGAACCTATTTCGAACTGCTCAAGCGCCTCGCCAACGAGGTGGAGCACCAGTTCACCCTGGAGGAGAGGAACATCTACAGCCGGATGCTGGTCCACGAGGACGCCCGGGTGAAGGCGACCGCCAGCCGGTTTCTCAGCGGCGAGCGGGAGATCAAGCGCCTGTTCGGCGACTACGCGGCGAAGTGGTGCCAGCAGAACGCGGCCCGGCAGGACACGGAGGCCTTCGTGCGCGATACCGAGTCCATGTTCCGCCTGCTGCTGGACCGCATGAAGAACGCCGACCGGGATCTCTACCCCGTCGCCGCACAGGCGGCGCAGATCCCGGGAATGGCGGCCGGTTACTGACACCGCGCCCCTGCGACGGGCAGCAGGGAGCGCCGGGCAGGTTTGTTCGCGCTATGCGATCCGCGGTGCCGGGCCGACCTTCGGGTCGCCCGGTTTTTTTTTGCCTCCAATCCGCCGCGCCCCCATCGCTGGACAGGTGCGCGGCGCGGGGGTAAGTTCGCGGCCTGTTCGATTGCCATCGGGAGTTCCGACCATGTCCAGCTGTCCCTGCGGTTCCGGCGAGCCCTTCGAGGCCTGTTGCGGACCGATCATCGCCGGCGAGCGGCCCGCGCCCACGGCCGAGGCGCTGATGCGCTCCCGCTACAGCGCCTACGCCACCGGGGCCATCGACTACCTGCACGAGAGCCTGCATCCGGACCACCGTCACGATCACGACCTGGAGGCCACCCGGCGCTGGGCGGCGGATTCGGAGTGGCTGGGCCTGGAGGTGGTGCGGGTGGAGGGGGGCGGTGCGGGCGACGCGGAGGGCCGGGTGGAGTTCCGGGCCGCCTACCGCGAGCACGAGACGCGCCGGGTCCACCAGGAGGAGGGGCTGTTCCGGCGCCATGAGGGCCGCTGGTTCTACGTGGACGGACGCCTGGCGGCGCCGGAGACGGTGCGCCGGGATGCGCCGAAGGTGGGCCGCAACGATCCCTGCCCCTGCGGCAGCGGGAAAAAGTACAAGAAGTGCTGCGGCGCCTGAGTTCCGGCCGGGGCGCATCCCGCGGCCGCGACGGTTCCCGTTCCGTCCGGGCGGCGCGGGTTCCGGGTTGATCCCGGCCGGGCGGGCCGGAAAATTCCGGGCACAAAAAAAGAGACCCCGCCGGTGGCGGGGTCTCCCTGGTTCTGCAGGTGACGCGCGGCTTACGCGGCGTTCACGTTGCTCGCCTGCAGGCCCTTCGCGCCCTGCTGGACGTCGAAGGTCACCCGCTGGCCCTCGGCCAGACTGCGGAAGCCGTTACCCTGGATCGCGCTGAAGTGCACGAACACGTCGGCGCTGCCGTCGTCCTGGGTAATAAAGCCGAAGCCCTTGGAATCATTGAACCACTTCACGGTACCAGTTGCCATTTCATTTACCTATGTAACATTGAATCAGAGTTGTGGCGCAGGCAGGTTGAGAAAAGGGATGTACAGGGGGAACCGGAGGGGCGCTACCAGGACAACCAAGACTGCAAGTCTGCTGCGTTGTGCCGAATATACGGGATTCACGATTCCGATGCCAGCAAAATTTTTATCAGGGAATCAGTAACCTCCGCCCGGGCGGCGGCGGCTCGCATGGCTTTTTGCACGGTCGTCGCGCCGTGGCGGTTAGGCACCGCGACAACCGCTGTGGTAGTCTGGTGCAACTTGTTTTCGCGGCGCCCCCGTGGCGCCCGGTCCGACACCCCCTGTCCGGCAGCGTCGCGGGGGGGCGTTCTCAAGAGCCGTCGCGGCGTGCCCTCCCCGAGGTCATACCCCGTAGCGATGATCCCGAACACCGGCATGGTTGCGCCTGCGCAACCGATCGTCCCCGGTGCTCCCGTCCCTGACCTCCAGGAGGTACAAAGATGAAGACCCTGTTCGTGGGCAACCTCGCACCGGAAACCACGGAAAACGATCTGCAGGAGATCTTCTCCCGCTACGGTACGGTGCGCGGTATCAAGCTGCCCATCGACGTGTTCACCCGCAAGTGCCGCGGTTTCGGGCTGGTGGACATGGAGGGTCACGAGGCCCGCGCGGCCATGGCGGCCCTGAACGGCTGCCTGCTCAAGGGGCGCAACATCCGCGTCGGCGAAGAGCAGGTGAAGGGCAAGCGCCGGGGCGGCGGGCGCGGACGCCGCTGATCCCGGTCCCTCTCTCCCCGCAACATGCCCCGACCGTCGCCGCAATTGCGCTATCATCGCCTCCCGGGCCCTGACACGGAGTCTCCTGGCGGCAGATGAAGTACGACAACATCCTCCAGACCATCGGCGGTACGCCGGTGGTCCGCCTCAACAAGTTCCCCGATCTCCTGGCCGCCGAACTGTGGGTGAAGCTCGAGAGCTTCAACCCCGGCGGCTCGGTTAAGGACCGTCCCGCGCTCAACATGATCGAGGCGGCCGAGCGGCGCGGGCTCATCCGCCCCGGCGACACGCTGGTGGAACCCACCTCGGGCAATACCGGCATCGGCCTGGCGATGGTGGCGGCGGTGAAGGGGTACCGGGCGGTGCTGGTGATGGCCGCCGACATGAGCGAGGAGCGCAAGGCGCTGATGCGCGCCTTCGGCGCGGAGCTGATCCTGACCCCGGCGCCCCTCGGCACCAAGGGGGCGCTGGAGGAGGCGCGGCGGCTGGAGCGGGAGCGGGGCTGGTTCTTCGTGGGCCAGCACTTCAATCCCGCCAATCCGGCCGCCCACCGGAGCACGGCGGACGAGATCTGGACCGATTTCGGCGCCGAGCTGCACGGGCTCGTCTGCACCACCGGGACCGGCGGCACCATCTCCGGCCTCGGCCGCTTCCTCAAGGAGCGCAATCCCGCCCTGCGGGTCGTCGCCACCGAGCCCGCCGACTCGCCCATCCTCTCCCAGGGCATCGCCCGCAAGCACAAGATCATGGGCACCGCGCCGGGCTTCATCCCGGAAACCCTGGACACCTCCATCTACGACGAGATCGTGCCCGTCACCACCGCGGAGGCCTACGGCACGGCGCGCCGGCTGGCGCGGGAGGAGGGCATCCTGGTGGGGATCTCCTCGGGCGCGGCCGTGGCCGGGATGCTCAAGCTGGCGCGGCGGGAGGCATGGCGCGGCAAGGTGCTGCTGGCCGTCCTGCCCGACAGCGGCGAGCGCTATCTGAGCACCGACCTCTGGCCGCAGGCCGACTGAGCGGTTCCGGCCGGGCCTCCCGGTCCGCGCGCCGGTTCATTCTCCCAGCAGCGCGATGAGCCGTGCCAGCTCGGGGGCGTCCAGCGCCGCCTCAACCGCCGGAAACAGAACCCCCTCCTCGTAGCGCACGTGGGCGCGCAGCCCCTCGCCCAGGGCGCGCAGGGTCTCCAGCGCCGGCGCGGTTCCCGCGGCGTGGGCCGCGGAGAGGGCATCGGCGAGCCCGCGCAGCTCCACGTGCTGGCACAGGGTCTCGATGATTTCGGGATGGCGGGCGCCGGCGAGGCGCCCGAACACGGGCAGCAGGCACTCCTCCTCGGCGGTGAAATGGGGCCCGACCTCGGCGCGCCAGCGCTCCAGGACGTGCGCGCCCGCCGCTTCCAGCGTCACGGCGTCGGCGTCATCGGGCAGGTCCAGCAACCGCTTGGCGAGCACCAGCGCGTGGTGGTGATCGCGGGAGAGTCGCTGCAGGCTCGGATGGCGTTTCATGGTCACTCCCTGTTTCCGGTGTCCGGCCGATGGTAGCCCGGGGCGCGCCGGGTCGCATCATTGCGGGTGAATGCGCAGGGCCGGATTCATCCCGCCGGGCGTGGCGCTTCCGTCGGCCGGGACGCTGCGCTCTGCGCGATGGGCGATGGAGGAACGGGCTCCATCCTCATCCGTACAGGCACAGGTAGGCGGAGTCCACCGCCGCCCGGATGCCGAAACGGCTCTCGCCGGGGACGGTGAAGCTCTCTCCCGCGGCCACGTCGCGCCACTCGCTCCCGCCCGGCAGCAGCACCGACACCCGGCCGCTGACGATGCGCATGACCTCCCGCTCCGCGGTGCCGAACTCATACTCGCCCGCGGCCAGCACCCCGATGGTGGCCGGGCCGGCGTCGGCCTGGAACGCGATGGACTTGACCTTGCCGTCGAAATACTCGTTGACCTTGAACACGTGACACGCTCCTCCACGGGCTGAAAGAGGCGCATCGTACTCCCGTGCGCGCCGGGACGCATCATTGCCGGCCGCCGGCCGGAATCCCCCGCCCCCCCGGCGCCGGCCCCGCCATTGTTCCATTCCGCCCGTTCGCCTATAAGTGGGGCATGGACGAGCCCGACACGCCGAGCGTCACGCTGCGCTTCTACGAGGAGCTCAACGATTTCCTGCCCGCCCACAAAGATCGGAAGAGCGC
>JAQVKR010000123.1 GCA_028694565.1 Gammaproteobacteria bacterium
GCTGACCCACGGCAGCCTGGTGCTGGATCCCGCCGCGCGGACCGTCACCGCGGCGGGCCAGGCGGTGGATCTGGCCCCGAAGGAGTTCGCCATCCTGCTCACCCTGCTGGAGAACGCCGGGCGGGTGGTCTCCCGCGGCCGCCTGGAGGAGAGCCTCTACGGCTGGGACGACGGGGTGGAGAGCAACGCCATCGAGGTCCACATCCACCACCTGCGGCGCAAGCTCGGCCGGGACCTCATCCGCACCGTCCGCGGCGTGGGCTATCTCGTGGACCGCCGCGGCGGCGGCTGATCGGCATGCCCTTCATTCCCTCCATCCGCCGCCGGCTGCTGCTGGTGCTGATGCCGGTGCTGCTGCTCGGCTGGACCGCCATGGCGGCCTGGGCCTGGTACGACACCGCCCACGAAATCGAGGAGGTCTACGACGCCACCCTGGCGCAGACGGCACGGCTGCTCCAGGCCCAGGTCCGCTACCTCCTGCACGAGGAATCCGGGCGGGAGGCCGACCGCCACGACATGGAGATCCCGGCGGAGGGACCCGGGCACAAGTACGAATCGAAGATCGCCTTCAGCGTCCGCACCGCCGGCGGCGCCCGGCTGCTCAATACCCCGGGCGCACCGGACTTCGGCGCCACGGCGGCGGACGGCTACCGGGACGCGGTGCTCGACGGCGCGCCCTGGCGGGTCTTCAGCCTGCGGGATCGCGAACGCGGCATCCTGGTGCAGACGGGGCAGAAGCACGAGGTGCGCCACGAGCTCGTGTTCTACATCACCCTCAACACCCTGGGCCCCATGCTGCTGGCCCTGCCGCTGCTGGCGCTGCTCACCTGGCTGAGCGTCGGCCGCAGCCTGCGGCCGCTGAACCAGCTGGCCGCGGCCGTGGGCCGGCGCCGGCCCGACGCCCTGGAGCCGGTGGCCGAGAGCCGGGTGCCCAGCGAGGCGCGCCCCCTGGTCGCCGCCATCAACCGGCTGCTGCAGCGGATGGCCCAGGCCTTCGAGCGCGAGCGGCGCTTCACCGCCGACGCGGCCCACGAGCTGCGCACCCCGCTGGCCGCCCTCAAGACCCAGGCCCAGGTGGCGCTGCGGGCCGGGGACGACGCGACGCGGGCCAACGCCCTGCGCCAGATCACCCGCGGCGTGGACCGCTCGACCCGGCTGCTGGAGCAGCTCCTGACCCTGGCGCGGATGGATGCGCACCACGCGACGACCGGGGGGGAATCCGTGGATCTCGGCCGGCTGGTCGCGGAGTGCGTGGCCGAGGCGGCGCCGGAGGCGCTCGCCCGCGGCGTGGAAGTGGGGCTCGACGCGCCCGCCGGGGACTACCTGATCCGCGGCAGCGCGGGCGCCCTCGGCGTGCTGCTGCGCAACCTGCTGGACAACGCCCTCCGCTACACGCCGGCGGGGGGCGAGGTCGGCGTCGGCCTCCAGGAGCGGGCCCGGGAGGTCACGCTCTGCGTCACCGACACCGGGCCGGGCATTCCCCCGGAGGAGCGCGGGGCGGTGTTCGAGCGCTTCCGCCGCGGCGCGGAAGCCGCGGCCCCGGGCAGCGGCCTGGGGCTGTCCATCGTCAAGCGCATCGCCGAGCTGCACGGCAGCCGGGTCCGCCTGGAGGCGGGCCCCGGCGGCGCGGGGCTGCGGGTCTGCGTGACCCTGCCCCGCGGCCGCTGAGCGCCTCAGGCGGCCTGCTGCCCCTTGATGTGCACATCCCGCTGGGGATAGGGGATGGAGATGCCGGCGGCATCGAAGCGGCGCTTCACCGTCTCGTTGAGATCGAAGTAGACGCTCCAGTAGTCGGCCGTCGCCACCCAGGGGCGCACGGCGAAGTTGACGCTGCTGTCCGCCAGCGCCAGCACCCCGATGGTGGGCGCGGGATCCTTCAGCACCCGTTCATCGGCGGCGAGAATCTCCTGCAGGATCGTCTTCACCTGCTGCAGGTCGTCCTCGTAGCCCACGCCGAACACCAGATCGATGCGGCGGGTCTCCTTGGCCGAGTAGTTGGTGATGCTGTCGCCCATGATCTTGTTGTTGGGCACGTAGACGGTCTTGTTGTCGCCCGTGCGCAGCTTGGTGGTGACGATCTGGATCTCCTCCACCACGCCGGCCACCCCCCCGGCCTCGATGAAGTCCCCCACCCGGAAGGGACGGAACATGATCATCAGCGCGCCGGCGGCGAAGTTCGCCAGCGAGCCCTGGAAGGCGAGGCCGATGGCCAGGCCGGCGGCGCCGATCACCGCGATGAAGGAGGTGGTCTGCATGCCGAGCTGGCCGAGGGCGGAGATGACCACGAACACCAGCAGCGCCACGTAGGCCACGTTGACGATGAAGCTGGACAGGGTCTCATCCACCTTCGCCCGGGCCAGGCCCCGGCGCAACAGGTTCGCAAGCAGCCTGGCCACCCAGCGGCCGAGGATCAGCACCACCAGCGCGCCCAGCACCTTCAGTCCGTAGAGCGCCAGGAGCTCCTGGCCGCTGGCGAGTAAGTTCTGGTAATCCATGTCGTCTCTCTCCGTCCGTAAACCGCGTGGAACCAATCACCCCGGCATCTGCCCAACTGGCAGGGTCCGGGGCGCGGCGACAGCCGCCGCGCCCTGCCCCCGGAAGGTCCCTTCAGCGGCCCTTGCCAGGGTTCTTGAATGTACCTTCCGGACCAACGCAGTACACTAGCGCGAAAGACCCGCAACCGCGGTGATCGTTTTGTACACATTTGCGGCCCGCCACCACCCGCTGACAGGAAATCCGCCACCATGACCTCGAACCGGGGTTCCGCTCCCATGGTCCACGCCGAGGCGCTCGGCAAGCAGGTCGCCACCGCCGCCGGCATGCTGACCATCCTGGATGGCGTGCGCCTCAGCGTCGCGGCCGGCGAGTCGGTGGCGGTGGTGGGCGCCTCCGGTTCCGGCAAGTCCACCCTCCTGGGGCTGCTGGCGGGGCTGGACACCCCCAGCCACGGCCGGGTCCTGCTCGACGGGGTGGATCTGGGCTCCCTGGACGAGGACGGCCGCGCGGCCGTGCGCGCCGGCCGCGTGGGCTTCGTGTTCCAGGCCTTCCAGCTGCTGCCGAGCCTCACCGCCCTGGAGAACGTGATGCTGCCCCTGGAGCTGGAGGGGCAGGCCAGCGCCCGGGCACGGGCCCGCGAGCTGCTGGAGCTGGCCGGGCTCGGCGGCCGGCTCGATCACTATCCCAGCCAGCTCTCCGGCGGCGAGCAGCAGCGGGTGGCCATCGCCCGGGCCTTCGCCAACGAGCCCCGGGTGCTGTTCGCCGACGAGCCCACCGGCAACCTGGACCGCGGCACCGGCGCCCGGGTGATGGAGCTGCTGTTCAACCTCAACCGCGATCACCACACCACCCTGGTGCTGGTGACCCACGACGAGCCCCTGGCCGGGCGCTGCGACCGCCGCCTGCTGCTCGACGCCGGGCGCATCGTCGGCGAGGAAGCCGGCGCCCTGCGGGCGGGATAAGGGACACGGCCCCACACCACCGGGCAGGCACCGAACTCATGCACAACTCCCGCACCTCGCTCACCCGCCAGGCCCTGCGCCTCTCCCTGCGGCTGCTCAAGCGCGAGTGGCGCTCGGGTGAGCTGCGGGTGCTGGCGCTGGCGCTGGTGGTGGCGGTGGCGGGCATCACCTCGGTGGGCTTCTTCACCGACCGCATCGCCCGGCTGCTGGAGGACCAGGCCGGGGAGCTGCTGGCCGCGGACCTGGTGGTGCGCGCCTCCCGGCCGCTGGAGCCCGGGCTCGCCGAACAGGCCGCGGCCGCCGGGCTGGAGCAGACGCGGACGGCGAGCTTCGCCAGCGTGGTGAGCAGCGGCGGCCGGCTGCAGCTCGCGGAGGTGAAGGCGGTGGCCCCGGGCTATCCCCTGCGCGGGCAGCTGCGCACCGCGCCGGCCCCCTATGCCGCGGATGCCCCCACCGACGCCATCCCCGCCCCCGGCGAGGCGTGGCTCGATCCGCGCCTGCTGGCCCAGCTCGGGGTGGGCGTGGGCGACCCCGTCACCGTGGGCGCCGCCGAGGTGCAGGTGGGCGCGGTGCTCGCCTTCGAGCCCGACGCCGGCTCGGTGTTCTTCTTCAACTTCGCCCCGCGCATGCTCATGAACGCCGCGGACCTCCCCGCCACCCAGGTCATCCAGCCCGGCAGCCGGGTCTCCTACCGCCTGCTGGTGGCCGGTCCGCGGGACGCCCAGCAGCGCTTCCGCGACTGGCTCGAGCCGCGCCTGCAGGCGGGCCAGCGCCTGGTCACGCCCCGCGACGCCCGCCCGCAGCTGCGCACCGCGCTCGATCGCGGCGGGCGCTTCCTCACCCTCTCGGCGCTGGTGAGCGTCATCCTGGCCGGGGTCGCCATCGCCACCGCGGCCCGCCGCTACACCCAGCGCCACTACGACACCGCCGCGGTGCTGCGCTGTCTCGGCGCCACCCAGCCCCTCATCAGCCGCGTCTTCACCCTGCAGCTGCTGTGGCTGGGACTGGCCGCCTCGCTGGCCGGCTGCCTGCTGGGCTACCTGGCCCAGGCCGGGCTGGCGCGGTTCCTCGGCGAGCTGGTGGCCGGCCGGCTGCCGCCGCCGTCGTTCGCCCCGGTGCCCCTCGGGCTCGCCACCGGGCTGGTGATCCTGCTCGGCTTCGCCCTGCCGCCCCTGCTGCGCCTGCGCCGGGTTCCGCCGGTGCGGGTGCTGCGCCGCGATCTCGGCCCCGCCGGCACCGGCAACCGGCTGCTCTACCTGCTCGCCACCGCCGCCGTCGCGGCGCTGGTGATCTGGCATACCCGCGACCCGCGCCTCTCGGGCATGGTGCTGGGGGGCGGAGCCGCCACCCTGATCGCCCTCTACGGCCTGGCGCTGCTGCTGGTGCGCGCCACCGGCGGGCTGCGCGGCCGGGTGGGCGTGGCCTGGCGCTTCGGCCTGGCCAACATCGCCCGCCGCTCCCGCGGCAGCGTGGCCCAGGTGCTGGCCTTCGGCGTCGGCATCATGGCCATGCTGCTGCTCACCCTGGTGCGCGCCGACCTGCTGGCCGGCTGGCGCGACACCATCCCGCCGGACGCGCCCAACCAGTTCCTCATCAACATCCAGCCCGACGAGGTGGAGCCCCTGCGCGCCTTCCTCGCCGGGCGCGGCCTCGGCGATCCCGGGCTCCACCCGATGGTGCGCGGGCGGCTGGTGAGCATCAACGGCCGCGCGGTGACGCCCGGGGACTACGAGGAGACCCGCGCCCAGCGGCTGGTGGCGCGGGAGTTCAACCTCTCCTGGGCGGGGCGGCTGGCCCCGGACAACCGCATCAGCGCCGGCAGCTGGGCCGACACCGAGCGCCGCGGCGGGCTGTCGGTGGAGGAGGGGCTGGCCGAGACCCTTGGCATCCGGCTGGGCGACACCCTGGTCTTCCGGGTCGCCGAGCAGACCTTCAGCGCCCCGGTCACCAGCCTGCGCACGGTGGAGTGGGACTCCTTCCGGGTGAACTTCTTCGTGCTGTTTCCGCCCGGGGTGCTGGACGGGATGCCGGCCACCTGGATCACCAGCTTCCACCTGGCGGAGAACGATCGCGCGCTGCTCGGCGCGCTGGTGCAGCGCTTCCCCAGCGTCACCATCATCGACGTGGAGGCGGTGATGGCCCAGGTCCGCTCCATCATCGAGCGGGTGAGCCTGGCGGTGGAGTACGTCTTCCTGTTCACCCTGCTGGCCGGGCTGGTGGTGCTCTACGCCGCCATCCAGTCCACCCAGGACGAGCGCCTCTACGAGGGGGCGGTGCTGCGCACGCTGGGCGCGCGCCGGCGCGTCCTGCTGCAGGGAGTGGCGGCGGAGTTCCTCACCCTCGGCCTGCTGGCGGGGCTGCTGGCGGCGCTGGCCGCGAGCGCGGTGGGCTACGTGCTGGCGGCCCACGTGTTCCACCTGGCCTACCACTTCAATCCCTGGCTGTGGCTCGCCGGGGTGCTGGGCGGCGCCCTGGGGGTGGGCATCGCCGGGGTGGCCGGCACCCGCGCCGTGCTGCGCCAGCCCCCCCTGCGGGTCCTGCGGGGACTCTGAGCGTTCGACAGACCATCCAGCCGCCGCCATGGACACCGTTCGCGCCATCACCTTCGACCTCGACGACACCCTGTGGGACAACCGCCCGGTGCTGCTGGCCGCCGAGGCGGCGCTCCACGCCTGGCTGGAGGCGCACTACCCGCGCATCACGGCCCGCCACTCGGTGGAGTCGCTGCGGGCCGAACGGCTGGCCCTGGCCGAGCGGGAGCCGCGGCTGCGCCACCACATGACCGCCCTGCGCAAGGCCTCGCTGGCCGCGGCGGCGGCCGCCGCCGGCTACCCGGCGGAACCGACCGCGGCGGCCGCCTTCGAGGTGTTCCTGGCGGCCCGCCAGCGGGTCACCCCCTACCCCGACGTGGTGCCGGCCATCCTCCGGCTGCGGGCGGCGGGGCTGGTGGTGGGCGCGCTCACCAACGGCAACGCCGACGTGCGGCGCATCGGCCTGGGGCACCTGTTCGCCTTCGCCCTCCAGGCCGAGGAGGTGGGCGCGCCGAAGCCCCATCCCCGGCTGTTCGAGGCCGCCTGCGAGCGGGCGGGCGTCGCCCCCGGGGCCCTGCTGCACGTGGGCGACGAGCCGGAGACCGACATCGCCGGAGCCCGCGCCGCCGGCGTCCGCGCGGTGTGGATGAACCGCCTCGGCCACCCGCCCCCGGCGGAGCACCGCCCGGACGCCGAGGTCCGCGACATGGACGGGCTGCTGGAGCTGCTCGGCCTGCGCTGAGCCGACTGGCGGGCTACATGTGCCCCTCGCGCCCGAAGCGCAGGTGCCAGCCGAACGCCTCCTCCAGCAGGTGCGGCGTGTGCCGCCCCGGGGCGCCGTCCAGCGCCCGCCGGTAGTAATCGCGCAGCGCCGGCCGGTAGTCGGGATGGGCGCAGTTCTCGATCACCAGCCGCGCCCGCTGCTTCGGCGACAGCCCCCGCAGGTCGGCCAGCCCCTGCTCGGTGACGATCACCTGCACGTCGTGCTCGGTGTGGTCCACGTGGGTGACCATGGGCACGATGGCGGAGATGGCCCCGCCCTTGGCCGTGGAGGGGGTCATGAAGATGGAGAGGTAGGCGTTGCGGGCGAAATCCCCGGAGCCGCCGATGCCGTTCATGATGCGGGTGCCCATCACGTGGGTGGAGTTGACGTTGCCGTAGATGTCCGCCTCGATGAGCCCGTTCATGGCGATCACGCCCAGGCGCCGGATCACCTCGGGGTGGTTGCTGGTCTCCTGGGGCCGCAGGATGATGTGATCGCGGTAGCGATCCAGGTCGGCGTTGAGCTCCGCCAGCGCCTCCGGACCGAGGGAGAAGGCGGTGGCCGAGGCGGTCTCCAGCCGGCCGGAGCGGATCAGGTCCAGCATCCCGTCCTGCAGCACCTCGGTGTAGGCGGCCAGGTTCTCGAACGGGCCCTCCGCGAGGCCGGCCAGCACGGCGTTGGCGATGTTGCCCACCCCCGACTGCAGCGGCAGCAGCTCCGGCGGCAGCCGCCCCCGCCGCACCTCGTGCTGGAGGAATTCGAGGATGTGGCCGGCGATGCGGC
>JAQVKR010000124.1 GCA_028694565.1 Gammaproteobacteria bacterium
CCAGGCCAATCATCGTAGGCTGTTTCATGGTCTCCCCCTCTTCTTAATTCGATGGTTGCTAACACCTCCATCCTGGCGCACATGACGCCGAGGCGGGAAGAGGGAGGAGACCATCTCATCGCCAAGAACGCCAAGGTTGAAATGATCGAGACCATTATGAATGGAGCAGCGAGCCTCGCTTCGTGTGGGAGGGCCGCTGTGGCATAAGGCCGTCAATCCCCGCTATTCCCGGGGTTCTTTGTGTCTCGGCGAGAGATTTGCGCAATGCCGGGGCCGGGGGCATGTCACCGGCAACCGGCGACCGGATCAGTCCCCTTCCACCTCTTCCGGTGTCCGGGCGTTGATGCCGAGGGCGTGGATTTCCGCTTGCATGGCGTCGCCCAGGGCGGCGTAGACCATCTGGTGGCGGGCCAGCAGGCGCTTGCCCGCGAAGGCCTCGGAGACCACGGTGACCTGGTAGTGGCCGCCACCCTGGACATTGCCGCGGTGGCCGGCGTGCCTGTGGCTTTCGTCGACGATCTCCAGCCGCAGCGGATTGAGGGCCTCGGTGAGGCGCTGGCGGATGAACGCGACGCGGCGGTCCTCGCTCATGCGGGGAGAACCTTGCGGAACGGCTTGACCGTCACCCGGGCGTAGACGCCCGTCTCGAGGTAGGGATCGGTGTCGGCCCAGGTCCGGGCCTCCTCCAGGGACGGGAATTCGGCGATGACGAGGCTGCCGGTAAAGCCGGCCGGCCCCGGGTCCTCCGCATCGATGGCGGGGTGGGGTCCGGCCAGCAGCAGGCGGCCGTCATCCTGCAGTGCCCTGAGCCGCTCCAGGTGGGCCGGCCGGGCGGCCAGACGTTGTTCCAGCGTGCCGGGGGCGTCCTCGCCCAGGATGGCGTAGTACATGGTCTCAGGCGCCTCCCGCCGGGGTGTTCTCGGATCCCTCCGGAATGTACCGGGCGAGATAGAACGCCTGGATGAGCACGAACGCCACGGTCAGGCCCATCATGCCGAACAGCTTGAAGTTGACCCAGGTCTCGGTGTCGAAGCGGTAGACCACGAACAGGTTGGCGAATCCGAGCAGGGTGAAGAAGGCCACCCAGCTCAGGTTGAGCCGGGTCCAGACGGACTCGGGCAGCTCGACCTTGCTCTCCATAAACCGGCGCACCAGCGGCTTTCCGCCCACGAACTGGCTGCCGAGGAAGACCAGGGCGAACAGCCAGTTCACCACGCTGGGCTTCCACTTGATGAACATCTCGTCCTGCAGCAGGAGGGTGGCGCCGCCGAGCACCACGATCAGCCCCAGGGTGATGAGGTGCATCGCCTCCACCCGGCGCCGGCGCAGCCAGACCCAGGCCACCTGGGCTATCGAGGCGGCGATGGCCACGCCGGTGGCCACGTAGATGCCCGCCAGCTTGAACGCGGCGAAGAAGAGGATGACGGGAAACAGATCGAATAGTAGTTGCATCGCACCAAGATACCCGGCGCGCCTGTCGGGGCGCAAGGCTCCGCTGAGTGGTTGAAGGATGAGCTCCCGGACATCAGCGTATGACCACGCCTGCCGAACTCCGTTCCCCGGCCATGTATACTGTCCGCCCGATGGCAAGCTTCGATCTCCATACCCATACCACGGCATCCGATGGCCTGCTGAGCCCGTCCGAGCTGACGGCCAGGGCCCATGAGGCCGGCGTCACGGTTCTGGCGGTGACCGATCACGACTGCGTGGACGGGGTGGACGAGGCCCGCTCGGCCGCCCGCGGCACCGGGCTGCAGGTGGTGCCGGGAGTCGAGATCTCGGTCACCTGGAAAAAGGGGCTGGTACACGTGGTCGGGCTGCGGGTGGATCCCGACCATCCCGGGCTGCGGGCGGGGCTGGCCCGGCTGCAGGGCCAGCGCCTGGCGCGGGCCGAGGAGATGGACCGCCGCCTGGGCCGCTGCGGCATCGTGGGGGCGCTGGCCGGTGCGCGCGCCCATGCGGGCTCCGGCCAGATTGGACGGGCCCACTTCGCCCGTCACCTGGTGGCCGCCGGTCACGCCACGGACATGCAGCATGCCTTCGTCCGCTATCTCCGGCCGGGGCGGCCGGCCTACGTGCCCAGCGAATGGGCGGGCCTGGAGGAGGCGGTGGCCTGGATCCGGGCCTCCGGGGGCGAGGCGGTGATAGCGCATCCGGCCCGCTACCGGCTCAAGCCGGGCCGGCTGCGGCAGCTGCTGCAGGACTTTCTCGAGTGTGGCGGCACCGGCCTGGAGGTGGTGAGCGGCGTGCAGTCCGCGGAGGAGACCCGGATCATGGCCGAGCTGGCGCGCCGGTTCGGCCTCCTCGCCTCGGCGGGCTCCGATTTCCACGCCCCCGGCGCCTGGAGCGGGCTCGGACGCCTGCCCCCCATGCCGCCTGGCTGCCGCCCCATCTGGGCGGACTGGGACCTCGACGCCCCCGTCCCGGCGCGTTCCCCGGCCTGAGGGCGGCGCCCGCCATGAACCCGCAGGAAAGGCGACAAAGACGCCGGCCCGGATTTTTCTCGTCAAGGCTCAAAATGCCGGGATCTTGTCGATGGGGCATCGGGCATCGTCGCCTGCGATGGCCGCTGCGGTATTTAGGCGGGTCGATGCGTTGGTCGCCTGGCGCCCGCAGCGTCATGGCGGGAGATTTGTGAAATGTTCGGGGCTGACCGCGGGTTGCGCGATGTGCGCGGATTTTCTCCGTGGCGAAGGGGGCGTCCGCCGACAAGCCCGCGAGCGGCCTTCGGGTCGCCGCTCCGGGTGGCCGCGGGCCCGTTCATCGCGTGGTCAGGCCCCGGGGACCGCAAGGCCCGGGCGGAATCTGCGTAACTCTGCGCCATCTGCGGATAAAGGCTTTCTCTGCCTGTCCTTGCCGTGAACGGATGGCCCCGGGAGACTGCGGCAGGTCAGGCCGGGACAGACGCGCGGCGGGCTTTGGGTTAGAATTCACCCCTTTCCAGGAGCCGAAGCCGGCCGCCGCGCCGAATCCGTCATGAGCCAGTATTTCCAGATCCACCCGGTGACTCCCCAGGCGCGCCTGATCAACCAGGCGGTCGCCATCGTCAACAACGGCGGCGTGATTGCCTATCCCACCGATTCCAGCTACGCCCTCGGCTGCCGCATCGGCGACAAGGGGGCCATGGAGAAGATGCGCCGCATCCGCCAGGTGGACAAGGAACACAATTTCACCCTGGTCTGCCGCGACCTCTCGGAGCTGGCCCTCTATGCCCGGGTCGACAACACGGCCTTTCGCCTGCTCAAGGCTTTCACGCCCGGTCCCTACACCTTCATCCTGCGCGCCACCGGCGAAGTGCCGCGCCGGCTGCAGCACCCCAAGCGCAAGACCATCGGCCTGCGGGTGCCGGACAACGCCATCGTCCGCGCCCTGCTCGAGGTGCTGGGCGAGCCCATCATGAGCTCCACCCTGATCCTGCCCGGATCCGATCGGCCGCAGACCGAGCCTGAGGAGATACGGGCGCGCATCGGTCACCAGCTCGATCTCGTCATCGACGGCGGGCCCTGTGACATGGAGCCCACCACCGTGGTGGACCTCACCGAGGATGTCCCCCAGGTGACGCGGATCGGGCGCGGCGATCCCGCGCCGTTCACAGTCCAATGAGCCGTCCGCAGCCGCCCCGGCCGGTATCCGCACTGCGGTTATAATTTCCCGATGCCAGATTTCAACTCGGTTCAACTGTTCGCGGTGTGGGTGGTGCCCGTGCTCTTCGCCATCACGCTGCACGAGGTGGCGCACGGCTGGATGGCCCGGCGGCTGGGCGATCCCACCGCCGAGATGCTGGGCCGGCTGACGCTCAATCCGCTGAAGCACATCGACCCGGTGGGCACCATCCTGGTGCCGGGCATACTCCTGCTGATGGGCAGCGGCGTCCTGTTCGGCTGGGCCAAGCCCGTCCCCGTCACGGTGGAGAACCTGCGCAACCCGCGCCGCGACATGGCCTGGGTCGCGGCGGCAGGCCCCCTGGCGAACCTGATCATGGCGGTGCTGTGGGCGTTCATCATCCACGTGGGGCTGTGGACCGTCGAAGTGTCGCCGGGGGTGGCCCGCCCGCTGGTGTTCATGGGGGTGGCGGGCGTGTTCATCAATACCATCCTGATGGTGCTGAACCTGGTGCCGATTCCGCCGCTGGACGGCGGGCGCGTGGCCATGAGCCTGCTGCCGGGCCCCTGGGCCTGGAGGCTGTCCCGGCTCGAACCCTACGGCATCCTCATCATCCTCCTGCTGCTGGTGTCGGGTGTGCTCGGCAGGCTGATATGGCCCGTCATCTCGACACTGCAGGCGGGGCTCGGGGTCGTTTCCGGCCTGGCCTCGGGGGATTTCTTCCGCCTCCTGTCCGCCCTTTTCAACTGAATCCGGAGATCCTGGCTTGGAAACCGTCGTGACCAACGTACCCACCCAGCACCAGCGCGTGCTCTCGGGCATGCGCCCCACCGGACGGCTGCACCTCGGCCACTACCATGGCGTGCTCAAGAACTGGGTAAAGCTCCAGCACGAGTTCGACTGCTTCCTCTTCGTGGCCGACTGGCACGCGCTGACCACCCACTACGAGGAGCCGGAGGTCATCGAGAGGAACGTCTGGGACATGGTCATCGACTGGCTGGCGGCGGGCATCAATCCCGGCTCGGCCAGGATCTTCATCCAGTCCCGGGTGCCCGAGCACGCGGAGCTGCATCTGCTGCTCTCCATGATCACGCCCCTGGGCTGGCTGGAACGGGTCCCCACCTACAAGGACCAGCAGGAGAAGCTCAAGGATCGGGATCTGGCCACCTACGGCTTTCTCGGCTACCCGGTGCTCATGAGCTCCGACATCCTCATGTACAAGGCCGGCCTGGTGCCGGTGGGCGAGGATCAGATCTCCCATCTCGAGGTGACCCGCGAGCTGGCCCGCCGCTTCAACCATCTCTACGGCCGCGAGCCCGGCTTCGAGGAGAAGGCCGAGGCGGCCAGCGCCAAGATGGGCAAGAAGAACGCGAAGCTCTATCGCGAGCTGCGCCGGCGCTACCAGGAACAGGGCGACCAGGAGGCGCTGGAGCGCGCCCACGCCCTGCTGGAGAGCCAGCAGAACATCACCCTGGGCGATCGGGAGCGGCTCTTCGGCTACCTCGAGGGGGGCGGGCGCATCATCCTGCCCGAGCCCCAGCCGCTGCTCACCAAGGCCTCCAAGATGCCGGGCCTGGACGGGCAGAAGATGTCCAAGTCCTACGGCAACACCATCGCCCTGCGCGAGGATCCGCAGGCGGTGGAGCGGAAGCTGCGCACCATGCCCACCGACCCGGCGCGGGTGCGGCGCACCGATCCCGGCGATCCGGACAAGTGCCCGGTGTGGCAGTTCCACGAAATCTACACCGACGACGCAACCCGCGCCTGGGTGCGCGAGGGTTGCACCACCGCCGGCATCGGCTGCCTGGACTGCAAGCAGCCGGTCATCGACGCGGTGCTCGCCGAGCAGGCGCCCATCGCCGAGCGGGCCCGCGAGTTCGAGGAGGATCCCAAGCTGGTCCGCAACCTGGTGGCCGAGGGCTGCGAGGCGGCCCGCGACGTGGCCCGCGGCACCATCGAGGAGGTCCGCGCCGCCATGGGGCTGGCCTACCGTTGATATAAAAATAGGCGTTAACAGTGTGTTGTGTGGTTTTTTGCAGCTTATTCCTTAAGTAAGGTTGCGCTGTGGCCGCAGACCCGTGCCGTGGTTCGGGGAGCGGGTTTGTCACGCCGCCGCGAACAACGATCAGCGGCGATTCCGTCAATCTGCGGTCGGCGGCAGCGCGCTTGATCTTTCGTGTCCTTCGGGTTGTTCGTGGTTCAATAGGACCTTCACAGGACCTTCGGGGTGGGTAAGCCATGAGCGAGGTGCCGGGTCAGCAGGCGCAGCAGGAGGAGATGCCCTTCGCCATCGTGCAGGGGACGCCCGTGATCAAGCTGCCCCAGGACCTCTACATTCCCCCGGATGCGCTGGAAGTGTTCCTGGAGGCCTTCGAGGGGCCGCTGGACCTGCTGCTCTACCTCATCAAGCGGCAGAACCTGGATATCCTCAACATTCCCATCGCCGCGGTCACCCACCAGTACCTGCAGTACGTGGAGCTGATGCAGGGAATGCGCCTGGAGCTGGCGGCGGAGTACCTGGTGATGGCGTCCGTGCTGGCGGAGATCAAGTCGCGCATGCTCCTCCCGCGTCCGGCGGAGAGCGAGGAGGAGGGCGAGGATCCCCGCGCCGAGCTGGTGCGCCGGCTGCAGGAGTACGAGCGCTACAAGAAGGCGGGGGAGGACATCGACGAGATGCCGCGGCTGGGCCGCGACGCCTGGACCGTGGTGGCCGAGCCGCCGGCCTACGAGTCGGCGCGGCGGCATCCCGATGTGGACATGCGCGAGCTGCTGCTCGCGTTCAGGGACGTGCTCCACCGTGCCGAGATGTTCACCAGCCATCACGTCCAGCGCGAGGCCCTTTCCGTGCGCGAGCGGATGTCGATCGTGCTGGAGCGGCTGAACTGCGACCAGTTCGCCGATTTCTCCTCCCTGTTCACCCTCGAGGAGGGGCGCATGGGGGTGGTGGTCACCTTCCTGGCCATTCTCGAGCTCATCAAGGAGTCGCTCATCGAGATGATTCAGACCGATGCCTTCGGGCCCATCCATGTCAAGGTGGTGGGGGCGCGCCCATGACCGGCGACCAGCTCAAGCCGATTCTGGAAGCGGCGCTGCTCGCCGCGGATCGCCCTCTCGGCCTGGATCAGCTGCTGGCCCTGTTCGACGAGGCGGAGCAGCCGGAGCGCAAGCTGCTGCGCGAGGTGCTGGAAACGCTGGCCGCGGATTGCGAGGGCCGCGGCGTCGAGCTCAGGGAAGTGGCCAGCGGCTGGCGCTACCAGGTGCGGAGCGACTATGCGCCGTGGGTCACGCGGCTGTGGGAGGACCGCCCGCCGCGCTACTCCCGGGCCCTGCTCGAGACCCTGGCGCTGATCGCCTACCGCCAGCCCATCACCCGCGCCGAGATCGAGGAGATCCGCGGCGTGAGCGTCAGCTCCAATATCGTCAAGACGCTGTTGGAGCGCGAGTGGGTCCGGGTGGTCGGCCACCGGGATGTTCCCGGCCGGCCGGCCATGTATGCGACCACCCGCCAGTTCCTCGATTACTTCAACCTCAAGAGCCTCGAGGAGTTGCCGCCCCTGGCGGCGATCCGGGATCTCGACGTGATCAGCGCGGAACTCGAGCTGCCGCTGTCCGGCGAGCCGCCAACCGAAGCGGAGGCCGACGAACTCGCGGATGAGGAGGAGGCGCCGCACCGGGAGGACCCGGAGGGCGGCGGGGAGGTCCGGGCAGCCGCCGGGCCCCCGGAGCCCGGAATGCAGGCACCGGAGGCGCCGGGAGTGGATGAACGGAAAGCCTCCGGCGCCGCGGACGAGTCCTCCGCGGGCCGCTCCGGCGAGCCCGGGTCCGTGCCGGCCGGAACGGACGCGTCGGGCGGCGGGGAGGAGCGGGGTCCGGAGGTAGGCCC
>JAQVKR010000125.1 GCA_028694565.1 Gammaproteobacteria bacterium
ATACTTGCCGCTGTCCTCCCGGTGGCGGAAGAAGTAGGCCTGGGCCAGGAACGGCTTGATCATGCTGGCCGCCTGCAGCGGCTTGTCCTCGTTGATGGACACCAGCTTGGTGCCGGTAGTGAAGTCGTAGACCGACCACGCGGTGCGCTCGTCGGGCGGAATGCTCCCGGCCCGGCGCAGCTTCTGGATGTGGGCGTTGACCTGCTGCCCCAGCGTCGGCTGCCCGGCCGCCGCCTCCGCCACCCACCACGGCCCGCCCATGAGCCCGGCCGCGGCCCCGCCGGCCAGCAGACGCAGGAACATCCTCCGGCCCAGCAGTTCTCGCGCGTGTGCATGTGACATAAGAGCGTTGATCCCGTTGCCCGTCGAATCCTCCACATCGCCGCCCGCCGGGCGCAACCCGGCCGGGCCTCACGTGAGGGCAGGATAGAGCATCGGCGGGGAGGAAGGGTGGCGTGGATGAGACATCTACAATTTTCAACATTCGCCGCCCGCGGTCGCTTGCCCGGACCGGGTCCAGGCCACCCGGACAGCGCCAGCACGCGGCGTTTTCGCTATACTGGCCCCGTTTATCCTTCCATACCCTTTTGCCGGAGGCTCGATGGACATTGCCGCAGCCGCCGGCCTGCGCACCTGAGACGGTTTCCGCCGTCGCCGGTGCCGGGTCCGGCACTCATCCTCGCTCGCTGATGCGAGGCCGCTTTCGCGGCGTCGCGTCGTCACTCGACTATTGCATGAGGATGCAAGGCAATGTTCTTCGACTTTTCCCGGCTCCAGCCCCTCGGCTGGCGGCCTTTCTTCACCCGGCAGCTGACGCTGGAGCAACTGGAGCGGTACACGCCCGCGCGCGTGGTCAACGTCGAGCGCGACGCGGTCCGTGTTGACGCCGGCGAGGGGAGCTTTCCCGTCACCCTGGGCAACCGCCTGCTCTTCCCGGATGACCCGATCGCGCGCCCGACCGTGGGCGACTGGCTGCTGGTGGAACCGGGGACGAACCGCGCGGTGGAGCGCCTGGAGCGCTCCTCGCTCATCCACCGCCTGCGCCCGGGCGAGAGCAGCGATTCCCAGGCCATCGCCGCCAACGTCGACCGGCTGCTGGTGATCACCGCCCTCACGCAGGAGTTCAGCCTGCACCGCATCGAGCGCTACCTGGTGATCGCGGCCCAGGCCGGGGTTGCCCCGCTGGTGGTGCTGAGCAAGGCGGATCTCTGCCCCGATCCCGCGGCGGTGGCGAACGAGGTCGGCCGGCGCCTGCGGGGCGCGGGGGATGTCGTCGCCCTGGACCTGCTGCGCGACAGCGCCCGCGACGCCCTCGGGGCATGGCTGGACGCCGGCACCACCCTCGCGCTGGTGGGCTCCTCGGGGGTCGGCAAGTCCACCCTGCTCAACAACCTGGCGGGCATCCGGCGACAGGCCACCGGGGCCACGCGGGAGGACGACGACAAGGGACGCCACACCACCACCAGCCGCTCCCTTCACCGCCTGCCGGGCGAGCTCTGCCTCATCGATGTCCCCGGCCTGCGGGAGGTGGGCCTGCCGCCCGTTGAAGGTGGCGTGGCGCGCCGCTTCGCCCACCTCGAGGCCCTGGCCCCGGAGTGCCGCTTTGCCGACTGCACCCACCAGGGGGAGCCGGGCTGCGCCGTGCGCGCCGCCGTCGAGGCGGGCGGGCTGGCGGCCGACGAGCTGGATCACTACCTGCGCCTGCGGGCCGAGGAGGCGGCCAATACCCGCCGGCGGCAGCAGCGTTCCCGTCAGCAGGACAGAGCCTTCGGCAAACTGGTCCGGGCGACGATGCGGGCGAAGCGGGAGCGGCAGGGGCGCTAGGGAGGTTCACAGGCAGTGCGCAAAAGGCCGCCCGGGATACCGGGCGGCCTTCCCTATGCGATGGCGGAACCGGTCAGCCCCGACCGATTCAATGGGGGTCGATGGCGAATGATAACGACACGCATCCGTCACCGACTCATACTTCAGGACGCCGCGCCGGTGTATAGGCGGGATCTATTTCAAAGGCAGGTAGACGTCGGTCACCTGCTCGTGCTCCGGGGTATCGGGGATCCGTTTCACGTAGTGGAAAAAGAGCGGAAAATCCCGCAATTCCTCGCCGCTTTGGGGCAGCCACTCCCGATAGAGGTAGTAGGCGCTGTCACTGATGCGATCGGTCGAGCCGTGGTGCCGCACCACGGCGCAGCGGCCGGCCGGGATACGCTTGGTGCCCACCCCTTGCGGGTTTTCGGGCACGGGGGCGTCGATCTCGCCGCAGACGTCGAAGCGGAACTGCTCCGGGGCGGTGGTGGCCGGGTCGCTGTAGGCGAGGCCGAAGGTACGGCGGGTCGCTACGGGCGACAGGCCGCTGCGCTTGCGCCAGTCGATGAAGCGTTGCACCGATTCGAAGATCAGCTCCGGCGGGCCCTGGTGTTCCAGCACCGCAATCATCGTTTCGGCAAAATCGACCACTCTCACTTCCATGGGGATACTCCTCTCGCGTTCGGGTAGCCGCATGCGCTCGGCCCAGGGCCGCCATGCGGGTTGGGCTCGGAATTGGGAGGGTGTCTGTCCAAAGCTCTTCTTGAACGCGCGGGAGAACGATTCCGGGTTCTCGAAGCCGGCATCCAGGGCGATGTCGATGACCCGTCGCCGCCGGTCGAACGCCAGTTGGTGCGAGGCCCTGCGCAGCCGCAACAGCTGCACGTAGCGGGTCACGCTCAGCCCGAAGTGGCTCGAGAATTGCCGTTGGAAATGAAAGCGGGAGAAGTTGGCCTGGCGGCTCAGTTCATCCACCGACAACACCTGGTCCAGATGCCGATCGATGTAGTCGATCAGCCGCTCGAACCGCGCCGCGTAGACCTTGGCCTTCTCTTCCGTCACCCGCGTGCCTCCTCAATCCGACGGCCACTGTAACGGCCCGCCCCACCGCCGATCCTGACCGAGCGTGCGCAGTTCGCCTCGACAGCGGAGCGCGCGCTGCCGGGCACGGGCGTAACGGGATTGCCCATGGCACTGCCGGCAGATGGCATGGTCGAGAAGCACGATCGATGCTTCTCACCCGGCAGTGAGCGCCGAGCGCCCGGAAAAGCATCGCGGCGCCGCACCGTGGGATCGTTACCTCGCCGCGGCATCCGGCCCGACGCCTGCCGGCGCAATGGGGCCGGTCACGGATGATGACGGGATGCATTTGTCGCCGACCCCGTTTCCCAGGGCGGAACAGGCCGCCCGGCTACCCGGGCGGCCCTTCCACGGCGTCCATGCACGCGGGTCCGGACTGCGCCGGCTACTTCTTCTCGATCTTCTCCGAGACGACATTGCCCTCGCCGTCCTCGAGCCAGACGGCGGAATACTCCTTTGAAAGCCTGCCTTTCACGTAGTAGTGCTTGCCCTCCTCCAGGTCGACGGCCACATCCCCGCTGACCGAATACATGCCGCCCGTGAAGGCGAGAATGTCCGCGGCGACATGGGTCACCCCGGACAGCGTCAGGACCGACTTCCCGGCCGGTATGTAGCGGGCGTTCAGACGCACCACCATGTTGAAGCCCTGCCCGTAGTTGTACTCGCCGGTCTCCCACGAGCTGGTCTTGATCTGCCGGCCATCCGCCTTCTCCAACTCGAAGAAATAGACCCGCGTCCGGGAAACCGTCTCTCGGGTGTCGAACACCCTGGCGAGCGGCCCCTTGTAGCCCTCCGGCACCGGCTTCGGCGTCGCCGCGCAGCCACCCAGCAGGAGCACCGCGAAGAGCAGCGTCACAAGCTTTTTCATGAGAACCTCCCTATCCGTCAACACATCCATTACCGGTTCACGGCGCCCGACACACCACATGGGTCATCCTCCGGACGGCTTCCAGCCCGGCCATGGTGCTGGAATGCCGGTCGGACCCGACCCCACCATGCGCATCATGGACCCGGTCAGGCGAACGGCAAAGGCCGCCATGGGAACCCATGGCGGCCTTTCTCTTGCCGGGGCGGGCGGGATGCCGCCTCAGTAGACGTCGTGCACGGTGTTGTGGACGTTGAACTTGCCGGTGGGCGTGACCAGCCGCTCATCCTTGATGACGTGCTTCAGCCTGAGGGTCTCGTCGTCCACGATGACGATGGCCGACTCCTGCTCCTTGCCGTTCCACACCGAGAACCAGACCTCGTCACCCGCGGCGTTGAACTCGGGCTGAACCACCCGCTTCGGTCCGTCGCCCAGTTCCGCCCACTCGGCGATCGGCAGCACCTGGTAGCCATTGCCCGGCTGATTGATGTCGAACACCGCCACGCTCTGGCTGACCTTCTCGTCCGGGTTCAGCGGCGTGTCCACGTAGAGGTGGTGCGACTTGGGGTTGGCCTTGATGAACAGCGAGCCGCCGCCCTGCCCCTTCAGGGTGCGGACGACCTTCCAGGCATGCTCGGCGTGCTTCACCGGGTCGGTTCCGATCAGGGAGATGGCATCGTCGCCCAGGTCGCTGGTGGCCCATACCGGCCCGAACTCCGGGTCGATGTAGTTGGCGCCGCGGCCGGGATGGGGGGTGGTTCCCACATCCACCATGGCGGCGAGCTTCCGCTCCCTGGAGTCCACCACGGCGATCTTGTTGGACTTGTTGGCGGCGGTGAGGAAGTAGCGCAGCGTGGAATCCCAGCCGCCGTCATGAAGGAAGCGCGCCGCGGCGATGTCGGTGATCCGGAGATTGTCGATGTCCTGATAGTCCACCATCAGCACATGGCCGGTCTCCTTCACGTTCACGATGAAATCCGGCCGCTCATGGGAGGCCACGATGGCCGCCACCCGCGGCTCCGGGTGATACTCCTGGGTGTCCACGGTCATGCCCCGGGTGGAAACGATTTTCAGCGGCTCGAGGGTGTCGCCATTCATGATGACGAACTGGGGCGGCCAGTAGGTGCCGGCGATGGCGTACTTGTCCTCCCAGCCCTTGAACTTGGAGGTCTCCACGGAGCGGGCCTCCAGCCCCACCTTGAGCTCCGCCACCGTTTCCGGGTGCTCCATCCAGAGGTCGATGAGGTTGACCCGGGCGTCGCGGCCGATGACGTACAGGTAGCGCCCGGACGCCGAGAGGCGGGAGATGTGCACCGCGTAGCCGGTCTTGATGACGCTGGCGATCTGCTTGGTGCCGCCGTCGATGAGGGCAATCTGGCCCGCGTCGCGCAGGGTGACCGAGAACAGGTTGTCCAGGTCCAGGTCGTTCATCTTCCGGGTGGGGCGCTGCGCCGGCGGCACCACCACTTTCCAGCTCCCCTTCATCTCCTCCATGCCCCACTCGGGCGGCGTGGGCGGCTCGTGCTGAACGTAGCGGGCCATCAGGTCCACTTCGTCCGCGCTCAGGTCACCCGAGGTGCCCCAGTTGGGCATGCCCGCCGGAGAGCCGTAGTTGATGAACACCTTGAGATATTCGGTACCCCGCTGAAGGGTGATATCGGGCGTCAGCGGCTTGCCCGTGGCGCCCTTGCGCAGCACCCCGTGACAGCCGGCGCAACGCTCGAAGAAGATCTTCTTGGCCTTTTCGAACTCCTCCACGGTCATGGCCGGCGCGCCCGGCAGGTTGGATTTCACCATCTCCGGCGGAATGGTCACCGGCGCGCCCTCGTACTGCATCGCCTCCTTGCCCACCTCCTTGTGGCCACCCTCCTCGGCGCCGTAGACACCCGTCACCGACAGGGCCAACACCCCCAGACCCGCAACCAGCGCGGCTTTCCCTCTCATCATCCTGACCATCGGCACTCCCTCCTGGCTATCAACGTCCCTCCTCCGGCCGATCCGGAGACAACCGCAACCTTATTATCGGAATCAAAGCTGCCCGGTTGACCTGCATCAAGAGTACCCCGAAGGGGTTATCCAGCGACTGCGGACGCGGGCCGGAGCCACATATCCTTTCGGCAAAACCGGGGCTGCCCCCTATTTAGCCATTCGTCCCGTCCCCGTCGCGCTCCGGCAGCGGCTGCAGCGGCTGCAGCGGCTGCAGCGGCAACGATAAAGGCGGACCGGCTCGCCACGGAACGCCTCTGACACGGCAAACCTCCCGCAACTGATTGGGTCCTGGTGGCTTTGCTGCCGGCCGACCCCACCGAGGAGAACAGCGAGACATATTTCGCGGCTACAGGGGCCGGAAACAGATGGTAACGATTGGCTTTTGCCACCGGCCGCTTTCGCCGGGCCTGCCAATCCGCTTATGGCCGTTTCAACATGCCAGCGAACGGCAACCCCAACGCCGACCTGCGCGCATCCGCTCAAAACGTCATGGAAAATAGCCAGCGGGCAATTGTGACCGCCCCAACCAGCGCACAGGCACCAATGGCGAGAAAGAACACCGCCGGCATCGCGTGCCGCCGCAATGGAAGGCCCCCGCCCGGCGGGCCGTCACCCTGGACATGAAATGACAACCGGAATTCGGCAACATCCTTGTAGGGGCCCATCGTTTCGGGCTCCGCCACGCTGGGGGGCCACCCCGTCGCGCCTCCGGCCTGCTCCCCGGTCGCGGACAGCAGTTGTTGGCCCAGCGCCCGAAGCGAGGCGGACGTGCCGATTACCATGAGGCCCGTCTCCCTGCCCGAATAGGCGTGCAGCCATAGGGCTTCGGGTTTGTCATTCACCGGTCCTTGCCTCCGGGTGATTCAACACTGAATTGCGTGGTTAAAGGGTTAAAGGGTTAAAGGGGTCGGCAACAAATGGTGGCGATTCGCATTTGCCACCGCCCCCTTTTAGACAGGGCCCCTTTTAGACCGAGCGTTTCCAACCAGGCCACGGCGCCGAAATTCCAGCCCCCCCCGGTTATCCGGCCCTGGGGCCATCCTGGGGCGGCGGGTTCTCCGGATGTACCGGCAGGTCCCCTGCCGCGCACGACCACTCCGCGCGCGAATCCCAGAAAATCCGTGCCTGCGGCACGATGGAGGGCGCCTGGTCCAGGGAACCGGCCGGTATCACCGCCACATTCATCTCCGTCAGCAGGCGCGGCAACTGGCCACCGCACGTACCGCAAAAGGCGGTGGTGAACCGCTCCGCCTCCGGCACCTTGTAGCGGCGCACCAGCTTTTCGCCCTTCACCCATACAGCGCTGCCGAGCCTCACCATGAGGTTGCTCGCATGGCCCGTCCCCGTCGCCCTCCGGCAACGGCTGCAGTGGCAATGATAAAAGCGGACCGGCTCGCCCCGGATCTCGTACCTGACGCCGCCGCACAGGCAACCACCGCGAAACGTCTCTGACACGACAAACCTCCTGCAGTTGATGGGTCCCCGGCGGTTTCTGCGGCTTGCTGAACCCGTCGGGAAAAACGATGCAACAGAATCCGCACAACGGCATTTGCGCGGGTCCGGCATTTGCGCGCATTTGCGCGGGTCGGACTGAGCTGCCCCTGCTTTCACGGACACGGGGTTAGGCAACATTCGCCAACGCTTCGTAGGCCACCGGGGTTTTGAAGCCCAGCGACTGATGGAGACGTTGTCGATTATAGAACACCTCCATATAAGCG
>JAQVKR010000126.1 GCA_028694565.1 Gammaproteobacteria bacterium
ATCCGCACCATTCACCGGCGGCTGGAAAAGGTGCGCCGCCAGCGTGACCAGGGACGCCGGGCCCGCCGCCGCGCCACGGTGCCCACCGTGTCCCTGGTGGGCTACACCAACGCCGGCAAGTCCACCATGTTCAATACCCTGACGGGGGCGGAAGTCTATGCCGCCGATCAGCTCTTCGCCACCCTCGATCCGACCCTGCGCCGCATCCGGCTGGCCGAGGTGGGCGACGTGGTGCTGGCCGACACGGTGGGATTCATCCGCCACCTGCCCCACGAGCTCGTGGCCGCCTTCCGCGCCACCCTGGAGGAGACCCTGGAGGCGACGCTGCTGCTGCAGGTGGTGGATGCCCACGACCCCCAGCGCGACGCGGCGATCCGCCAGGTCAACCAGGTGCTGGCGGAGATCGGCGCCGATGCCCTTCCGCAGCTGGAGGTCTACAACAAGATCGACGCGCTTGACGACGTGCGGCCGCGGCTGGAGCGCGACGGGGCGGGCCGTCCGTCCCGGGTCTGGATCTCGGCGGCCACGGGCGCCGGCCTGGAACTCCTGCGCCAGGCGTTGTCTGAGCTGCTGGCGGGCGGAGTCGTGCGCGGCTGGGTCGAATTGCCGCCTACCGCGGGCCGTCTCCGCGCACGGTTGTTCGAACTGGGGGCGGTGCTGGCGGAAAGCGGCGCCGAGGACGGCGGCTGGCGTATCGAGGTGCAGCTGCCGCGCCGCCAGCTCGACCAGTTGGCCTCCCGCGAGGGGCACCAGGAGCGGCTGGCCGGCCTTGCCCGCTGAAGCCGCGCCTTGCGGCACCCGCTCTTGACCCATAGAATTCCACATTCCGAGCCGGCTGCTGCCGGCGAATGGACCGTAATGGAGTGAAACGCATGGCCTGGAACGAACCGGGAGGCAGTGGCAAGGACCCTTGGGGCAGCCAGGGGGGAGACCAGGGGCCGCCCGATCTGGATGAGCTGGCACGCAAGTTCCAGCAGAAGCTGGGCGGCCTGTTCGGCGGCAAGGGCGGCGGGAGCGGCACCGGCGGCGGCCGGGGCGCTGGCGGCGCCAGCCGCATCGGTCTCGGGCTGGTGCTGGGCGCGCTGGTGGCCGTGTGGGTTTTCAGCGGCATCTATATCGTTGCCCCGGCCGAGCGCGCCGTGGTGCTCCAGTTCGGCCGCTACGTGAAGACCACCGGCCCCGGGCCGCACTGGGTGCCGCGCTTCATCCAGACGGTGGAGAAGGTCAACGTGGAGCAGATCCGCAATATCCAGCGCCAGGCCTCCATGCTGACCCAGGACGAGAACATCATCTCCGTGGCCCTCGCGGTGCAGTACCGGGTCAAGGACATCAAGGACTACGTGTTCCTGGTGCGGGATCCGGATCTGACCCTGCGCGAGGCCACCGAGAGCGCCGTGCGCGAGGTGATCGGCAAGAGCAAGCTGGACTTCGCGCTCACCGAGGGGCGCAGCGAGATCATGGCCCGGACCGAGACGCTGATCCAGGAGATCCTCGACCGCTACGGCACCGGCCTGCAGATCACCAGCGTCAACCTGCAGGACGCCCAGCCGCCGGAGCAGGTCCAGGGCGCCTTCGAGGACGCCATCAAGGCCCGGGAGGACGAGCAGCGGCTCAAGAACGAGGCCGAGGCCTACGCCAACGAAATCGTTCCCGTCGCCCGCGGCAAGGCCGCGCGGCAGCTGGAGGAGGCCAACGCCTACAAGGCACAGGTCATCGCCCAGGCCGAGGGTGAGGCAAGCCGCTTCGAGCAGCTGCTGACCGAATACCGGAAGTCACCCGCGGTGACCCGCCAGCGTCTCTACCTGGAGACCATGGAGTCGGTGCTGGCCAGCAGCAGCAAGGTGATGGTGGACGTGGAGGGCGGCAACAACCTCATGTACCTTCCCCTCGATCAGCTGATGCAGCGTGGCGCCGAGGCCCAGGCCCGCCAGGAGGGCGGCGCTCTCGCGCCCGTCGGCGGCACGGCCATCGGCAGCCAGGATGCGGAGTCGCGCGGCCGCGAGGACCTGCGCAGCCGCCGGGGGGTTCGCTAATGGGACAGAACACCGTGAAACTGGGAATCATCGGCCTGCTGGCGCTGCTGGTGCTGGGCGCCTTCTCCATCTACACCGTGGACGAGCGCCAGAAGGCGATCCTGTTCCGCCTGGGCGAGATCGTGCGCACGGATCTGGAGCCGGGCATCCATTTCAAGTTCCCGTTGATCTACAACGTGGGCAAGTTCGACGCCCGCATCCTCACGCTGGACGAGGCGCCGGAGCGCTTCCTCACCAGCGAGAAGAAGAACGTGATGGTGGACTCGTTCGTGAAGTGGCGTATCGATGACGTGGGCCGCTTCTACCAGCGCACCGGCGGGGACGAGCGCACCGCCGCGATGCGCCTGTCCCAGATCCTCAAGGACGGTCTGCGCAGCGAGTTCGCCAAGCGCACCGTGCAGGAGGTGGTTTCGGGCGATCGGGCCCAAATCATGGACATCCTCACTGAGAATGCCAACCGGCAGGTCAGCGAGCTGGGCATCAGCGTGGTGGACGTGCGCATCCAGCAGATCGAGCTCCCCGCCGAGGTGAGCGGCTCGGTCTACCGGCGCATGGAAGCCGAGCGCGCCCGCGTGGCCCGCGACTTCCGCTCCCGCGGTGCCGAGGCGGCCGAACGTATCCGCGCCGATGCCGACCGGCAGCGCACGGTGATCCTGGCGGAGGCCTATCGCGACGCGGAGGGGATCCGCGGCGAAGGCGATGCCCGCGCCACCGACATCTACGCCAAGGCCTACAGCCGGGACCCGGAGTTCTACGCCTTCTACCGATCGCTGCGCGCCTACCGGGACACCTTCCGCGATCGTTCCGACGTGATGCTGATGCAGCCCGACAGCGAGTTTTTCCGCTACTTCAAAAATCCAGAGCAGGGAGCGGCGCGCTGACGCCCCGCTCCCACCGACAGGTGGAAACCACGTGACCGGGCAGGTGTCGCAGTACACTGGGCCCGGCATTTTTTTGTGAACCCAAGCCATGCTATGGACCGATCTGCTCGCCGCTCTCGCCCTGGTGCTGGTGATCGAGGGCCTGCTGCCCTTCGCCAATCCCGGCGGCTGGCGCCGGATGGTCCTGGTGGTGGCCCGGATGGACGATCGCACCCTGCGCCTCGTCGGCCTGAGCAGCATCATCGTGGGGCTGGCGCTGCTCACGCTGGTGCGGATGTTCTCCTGAGGCTCCCTTGGATACCGGAATGAACGAAGAGACACTGACCGACTCCGGGCGCTGGCTGCTCCCGGAAGGGATCGAGGAGCTGCTGCCGCCGGAGGCGCGGCGCGTCGAGCGGTTGCGGCGGCGGCTGATCGACCTCTACGACGGCTGGGGCTACGATCTGGTCATTCCCCCCTTCGTCGAATACCTCGAGTCACTGCTGACCGGGGTGGGGCACGATCTGGAGCTCAAGACCTTCAAGCTGACCGATCAGCTCTCCGGGCGGCTGCTGGGGGTGCGCGCGGACATGACGCCGCAGGTGGCGCGGATCGATGCCCGCCGCCTGCACAGCGACCTGCCGACCCGGCTCTGCTACCTGGGCACCGTGCTCCACACCCGCCCCGGCGCCGCCGGCGAGACCCGCAGCCCGCTCCAGGTGGGCGCCGAGCTCTATGGCCACGCCGGGGTGGAGAGCGACGTGGAGGTGCTGTGCCTGATGCTGGAGACCCTGCGCGTCACCGGCCATGACGAGGCGCACGTGGACCTGGGTCACGTGGGCATTTTCCGCGGCCTCTCGCGCCGTGCCGGACTCTCGGCCGAGCAGGAGGGCATCCTGTTCGAGGCCCTGCAGCGCAAGGCCGGCGCCGAGATCGAGGCGAGCCTCGCCGGCTGGGCGCTGGACCCCGGCGACCGGGCCATGCTGGGCCGGCTGGCGGCGCTCAACGGCGGCCCCGGGGTGCTCGCCGAGGCGCGCGCCGCCCTGGCGGAGGCCGGCGCCGAGGTGGAGGCCGCGCTGGCGGACCTGGAGCGGATTGCGGGCCTGCTGGGCCAGCGCATGCCGGGCGTCCCGCTCTATTTCGATCTGGCCGAGCTGCGCGGATACCACTACCATACCGGTCCGGTGTTCGCCGCCTACCTGCCCGGCCGCGGCCAGGCGGTGGCGCAGGGCGGACGCTACGACGACATCGGGCGCGTGTTCGGGCGCGCCCGCCCCGCCACGGGATTCAGCGCCGACCTGCGGGCGCTGGTGGGCCTGCTGCCCGAAGCCCGGGAGCCGGCGGGGGGGATTTACGCGTCATGGACGGAGGACCCGGAGCAGGCCAACCGGGTAGCGGAGTTGCGCGCGGGGGGGGAGCGGGTCATCTGCGCCCTGCCCGGCGCGGAGGGTACACCCGGGGCGCACGGCTGCGACCGCGTCCTGGTACTGCAGGGGGGGAGCTGGACGGTGACGCCGGTGGCGTCCCGGGCAGCAGGCTGAGAAACCGTCAAAACGAGTCGGACACATGGGCAAGAACGTAGTCGTGATCGGCACCCAGTGGGGTGACGAGGGCAAGGGCAAGGTCGTGGACCTGCTCACCGATGGCGTCGCCGCCGTGGTGCGCTTCCAGGGCGGCCACAACGCCGGCCACACGCTGGTGATCAACGGTGAGAAGACCGTGCTGCACCTGATTCCGTCGGGCATACTCCGTGAAGGCGTGCAGTGCCTGATCGGCAACGGCGTGGTGCTCTCGCCCGCGGCGCTGATCGAGGAGCTGGACATGCTCAAGGCCCGGGGCGTCCCGGCCGAGGAGCGGCTGCGCATCAGCGAGGCCTGCCCCCTCATCCTGCCCTACCACGTGGCGCTGGATCATGCCCGCGAGCGGGCCCGCGGGAAAGCCGCCATCGGCACCACCGGGCGCGGCATCGGGCCGGCCTACGAGGACAAGGTCTCCCGGCGCGGGCTGCGGGTGGGCGATCTGCTCCACCGGGAGCGCTTCGCCGCCAAGCTGGGCGAGGTGCTGGACTACCACAACTTCGCCCTGCAGCACTACTTCAAGGCCGATCCGGTGGATTTCCAGCAGGTGCTGGACGAGACCATGGCCATGGCCGAGCGCATCGTGCCGCTGGTGGCGGACATTCCCGCCATTCTCTACGGCATCGCCGACCGCGGCGGGAACATCCTGTTCGAGGGCGCGCAGGGGACGCTGCTGGACATCGACCAGGGCACCTACCCGTTCGTGACCTCCTCCAACACCACCGCCGGCGGCGCGGCCACCGGCAGCGGCTTCGGGCCCCGTTACCTCGACTACGTGGTCGGCATCGTCAAGGCCTACACCACCCGCGTGGGCTCCGGTCCGTTTCCCACCGAGCTCTACGACGGCAAGGAGCTGCTCGACACGGTGGGCGCCTACATGGCCGAGCGCGGTCACGAGTTCGGCTCCACCACCGGCCGCCCGCGCCGCTGCGGCTGGTTCGACGCCGTGGCCCTGCGCCGCTCCGTGCGGGTGAACAGCGTCAGCGGCCTGTGCGTCACCAAGCTCGACGTGCTCGACGGCCTGGACACCATCCGGCTGTGCGTGGGTTACCGCCATGGCGAGACCCTGCTCGACGCCCCGCCCGTGGGCGCCGAGGCCTACGAGGGTTGCGCGCCGGTCTACGAGGAGATGCCCGGCTGGAAGGAGTCCACCGTCGGCGTCCGCGACTACGATCAGCTGCCCGCCAACGCCCGCGCCTATCTCAAGCGCGTGGAGGAGGTGGTGGGCGTGCCCGTGGACATCATCTCCACCGGCCCGGATCGCAACGAGACCATCATCCTGCGCAACCCCTTCGCCTGAGGCGGTTGCCGGAACGGCCCGGTGGCCATGTCGCGGCCACCGGGCCTCCTGTCTACAGGAATCCCGTCAGGGCTTGCGCCGCCAGCAGGGCGAGCGCGATCCAGCCCACCAGATTCCAGATCCGGGCCCGCTGCCGCTGGCGCGCCGCGTGCGCGGCGGTCATGGCGTCGATGGTCTCCCTGACGCCGGGTTCGAGCCAGGGGTCCAGATAATTGCGCCGGTGGGGCAGGGTGATGGATTCCACTGCGGCAATCGCCCGGGGCAGCTCGACCCGGTAGAGCCGGGTGTCGGCGTTAACCAGCCGGTGGCGCAGCGCGTTGTGGGCGTGCATCAGGGCCGCATCCACGTCGTTGAAGCCGGCCAGGTAGCGTATCCGGGGGTCCTCGGCTGCACTCTCGGGCAGGCGCGGGAGGCGCCCGGCGGCGGTGCAGAGCCGCACCAGCCCGGGATGGCGCTCGCTGGTCTCGATGATGAGGTATCCGGATTCCATCGCTGGCAAATCCATCCCGGCGGTCGCCTGGTCCAGGGAGCCCCTGGCAAGGCGGGGCCTATCACAGTCTAGGGCACTGCCGGTAATCGGGCACGGCCGCGCCCGATTACCGGCAGCGCCCCCGGATCGCTCCTCCGCCGTGGCCGCGCCGCGCGGCGGACGGCACCGTCTCCAACCCCCGGGCCTCCATGAGCGCCACTCCCGGAGCGGCTACAGCGACTGGGTTCCGGCGCCCCCGGCGGCATCGAGCGCCGCCTGGGCCGCCGCCAGGCGGGCGATGGGCACCCGCGGGGCGGAGCAGGAGACGTAGCTCAGCCCCACCCGGTGGCAGAAGGCGATGGAGGCGGGGTGGCCGCCGTGCTCGCCGCAGATTCCCACCTTCATGCCGGGACGGGTGGCGCGGCCCCACTCCACGGCCAGCTCCATCAGCCGGCCCACGCCCTTCACGTCCAGCACCTCGAAGGGGTTGTCCTGCAGGATGCCGTGTTCGTTGTACATGGGCAGGAACTTGTTCTCGGCGTCCTCGCGGGAGAAGGAAAAGGCGGCCTGGGTCAGGTCGTTGGTGCCGAAGGAGAAGAACTCCGCCTCCTCCGCCAGGCTGCCCGCGCGCATGCAGGCCCGCACCACCTCCAGCATGGAGCCGAACCTGAACGCCAGCCGCACCCCGTGGCGCTGCTCCACGTCGGCGCGGATGGAAGCCACCAGATCCCTGACCCGCTTGAGCTCCTGCACCGTGCACACCTGCGGCACCATGATCTCGGGATGCACCTCCAGCCCCTCCTGCAGGCACTCGGCGGCGGCCTCGAGGATGGCGCGGATCTGCATGGTGTAGATCTCCGGGAAGGTGAGCCCCAGGCGCACGCCGCGGTGGCCCAGCATGGGGTTCACCTCGTGCAGGGCGCGGACCTTGCGCAGCATCGTCTCCTTCTTGTCGATGGCCTCCTCCACCAGGCGCGGATCGGCCAGGCGGGCGACGCTGGGGTGGTCCGCGCCGCCGCGGTAGATGAACTCCACGGCGTCGGAGAGGATGTTCACGCCCTGCACCGTGTCGCGCAGGTGCCGGAGGCGGTCGATCTCCTCCACCAGCTGCTGCTCCGAGGGCAGGAACTCGTGGATGGGCGGGTCGAGCAGGCGGATGGTGACCGGGCGCGGGGCCATGGCCCGGAACAGGCCG
>JAQVKR010000127.1 GCA_028694565.1 Gammaproteobacteria bacterium
CAGCGGCCGGCAGCCCAGATCCTTGGCCGCCTCCAGCAGGGCCGGATCCATGCGCACCAGGGTGGCGTAGAGGGGCAGCACCATGAAGGGAAGATAGGAGTAGACGATGCCCACGTAGACGGCGAAATCGCTGTGCAGCAGCGGCAACGGCTGGTCGATGAGCCCGAGCCACAGCAGCAGGTTGTTGATGAGCCCGTTGCTCTTGAGGATGCCGATCCAGGCGTAGACCCGGATCAGGAAGCTGGTCCAGAACGGCAGGATGATCAGCATCAGCAGCACATTGCGCAGCGCCGGGCGCGCCTGGGCGATGGCGTAGGCCATGGGGTAGCCGATCAGCAGGCACAACAGGGTGGAGACCGCCGCGATCCTGATGGAGTTCAGGTAGGCCGAGACGTAGAGCGTGTCCTGCAGCAGGAACAGGTAGTTGCCCAGGTTGATGCGCAGCTGGACGAAGCCCTCGGAGAGAGTGGTCAGCGCGCTGTAGGGAGGCTGCCCCAGCACCGCCTCGGCCAGGCTGATCTTGAGCACGAACACGAACGGCACCAGGAAGAAGATCAGCAGCCACAGGAACGGCAGCGCCGTCACCAGCCCGCGCCCGCGCAGGAGACCGGCCGCTCCGCGCACACGCGACCACAGCGGCAGGCCGCTGAGCCAGGTCCAGACCCGGCCGAAGACGGTGTCGGGGATGGCCCGCGCCGGGGGTCTCCGCGGCCCGCTGTTCATGCGGTCAGCACCACCCCGCTGCCGGGCTGCCAGGAGAGATAGACCTCCTGGTCCCAGGTGAGCCGGGGCTGGCTGAGCCGGGAGATGTTGGTCAGCTGCACCTGGACCACCTGTCCTCCGGCCGTGCGCACATGGTAGATGGAGACATCCCCCAGGTAGGCGATCTCGGACACGGTGCCGGCGACGCGGTTCACCTCCCCCCCGGGCTCGGTCTCGCTCACCACCAGCTTCTCCGGGCGCAGCGCCACCGTGACCGGGGTGCCCGGCGCCAGGGGCTGGGCATGCTCCATGAGCAGGTCGCCGCCAATCGCCTCGGAGTGGATCAGCAGCCGGCCCTCGTGGTCGGCGACCACTCGCCCCTCGAAGACGTTGGCCGCACCGATGAACTCGGCCACGAAGCGGCTGGACGGATACTCGTAGACGTTGGCGGGAGTGCCCACCTGGATGATCCGGCCCGCCTCCATGACCGCGATGCGGGTGGACATGGTCATCGCCTCCTCCTGGTCATGGGTCACCATCATGAAGGTGATGCCGGTGCGCTCCTGGATGTTCACCAGCTCGAACTGGGTATGCTCGCGCAGCTTGCGATCCAGCGCCCCGAGCGGCTCGTCGAGCAGCAGCAGCTTGGGGTGCTTGGCCAGCGAGCGGGCGAGCGCGACCCGCTGGCGCTGGCCGCCCGAGAGCTGGTCGGGACGGCGCCGGGCCAGCGGCGTCATCCGCACCAGCTCCAGCATTTCCGCCACCCGCTCGCGCACCTCGCTCCTCGGCATGCGCTCCTGGCGCAGGCCGAAGGCCACGTTCTGCTCCACGCTCATGTGGGGAAACAGGGCGTAGGACTGGAACATCATGTTCACGGGGCGCTCGTAGGGGGGCACCTCGGTCATGTCCTGGCCGTCGATGATGATGCGCCCGGCCGTGGGACGCTCCAGCCCGGCCAGGAGGCGCAGCAAGGTGCTCTTGCCGCACCCGGAGGCGCCCAGCATGGCGAAGAACTCGCCCTGGTAGACGTTCAGCGCGACCGCATCCACCGCGTAGAGGTCGTCGAAGGTCTTGGTGACGTTCTCGATCCTGAGAAACGGCCGCGTGGCCGGATCCTGCCAGGGCTCGAAGCGGGTCTGCTCCCGTTTGGGGAATGTCATGTATCGACGGCTCCCGGAAATACCGGCGGCGCCGGACGGGACGCCACCGGTGAGGCCCAGAGTTTGCCCAGCGGCCGCCGCGGGGGCGGCGCCCCCCCGCGCTCAGGCCATCCGGGCGTTCACTGCCCGGTCTTGATCCGGGTCCAGGTGCGGACCCGGAGCCGCTGCAGCTGCTGCGGCATCACCTTGGCGGTCGTCAGGCGGGCCTTGACCGCGGCGGGAGGGTAGATCCCCGGGTCGTCGCGGACCTCCTCGTCCAGGAGCGGCGTGGCGGCACTGTTGGCATTGGCGTAGGCGACGTAGTTGCTGACGCCCGCGATCACCTCCGGCTGCAGCAGGAAGTCGATGAAGCGGTGGGCGTTGTCCGGGTGCGGCGCATCGGCGGGAATGGCCATCACGTCGATCCACAGGATTGCCCCCTCCCGCGGGATGGCGAACGCCACCTACACGCCGTTGTCCGCCTCGCCGGCCCGATCGCGGGCCTGGAGGACGTCGCCGGAGTAGCCGTGGGCCACGCACAGGTCGCCATTGGCGAGATCGTTGATGTACTGGGAGGAGTGGAAATAGCGGATATAGGGACGCACCTGCGCGAAAGCCTCCGCGGCGGCCTCGATGTCGGCCGGATCGGTGCTGTTGGGGTCCTTGCCCAGGTAGATGAGCGCGGCGGCCAGCGCCTCCTGCTCGTCATCGAGCACGCTGATGCCGCAGCCGGCAAGCTGCCTGGCGATGGCCGGATCGAAAATCAGCCGCCAGCTGTCCAGCGGTGCCTCGGCGCCGAGGATCTCCCGGACCTTCCGCACGTTGTAGCCGATGCCGGTGGTGCCCCACATGTAGGGCACGAGATGGGCGTTGCCGGGGTCCGAGGCCGCCAGCGCCCCGAGGATGTCCGGGTCGAGGTTGCCGTAATGGGGCAGCTTGCCCCGCTCCAGCGGCCGGTAGAGACCGGCGCTGACATGGCGCTCGGCGAAGGGCTGCGCCGAGGGGAAGATGACATCGTAGCCGCTGGCGCCGGCGAGCAGCTTCGCCTCCAGTACCTCGTTGGCGTCATAGACGTCGTAGACCACCTTGATGCCCGTGGCCGCCTCGAACTGCTGCAGCGTGTCCTCGGCGATGTAGTCCGACCAGTTGTAGACGTTGACCACCGGATCCTCGGCGGCGGCGACGGCGGTCGCGGTACAGGCCAGGCATGCGGCCAGCAGCTTGGCGAACTTCCTCGGCATGGTTGTATCCCCCTCGGGTCGGCAACTTGGGCTACGATCCCGGCGCCGGACCGTAACCGGCGCCGGGGTTGCGAGTTTCAGCCGCGCCTCCGGACCTGTCAATTCCGGATTCGGGCCCGACGCGCCGATGCGCGTCAGCCCGGTCGCGGCAGCGGTGCGCGCACGACCCGGTTGCGGCCGGTGCGCTTCGCCGTGTAGAGCGCCTGGTCGGCTGCCCGCGCCAGCGCCACGGCGTCCGAGAAGGTGGGAAAGCCCGCCACCCCGGCGCTGAAGGTGACGCGGAACTCGCTGCCCGCAATCTGGTGGCGGATGCCGGCGAAGCTCTCCCGCAGCTCGTCGATGATGGACAGGGCCTGCTCCCAGTCGGTGTCGGGCAGGACCACGATGAACTCCTCCCCACCGTAGCGCCCCACCAGGTCGGAGCGCCGCAGACGGTGGACCAGCAGCCGGGCCAGGCTCATGAGCACGCGATCGCCGGCCGCGTGGCCATAGACGTCGTTGACCTGCTTGAAGTGGTCCAGGTCGATGAACGCGTAGGCGAACGGCGTCCCCAGGCGATGGGCCCGGGCCAGTTCGCGCAGGAACTGCTCCTCGATGCGCGAATGGTTGTAGAGCCCGGTCAGGCTGTCCCGGGCCATGAAGGCGCTGAGGGTGCGGGCCCGCTGCACCCGCGCCGCCACGGAGGCCACCAGCCGCTCCGGGGGCAACGGCTTGACCAGGCAGTCGTCCCCGCCGGCGCGCAGGGCGCGCAGATGCAGCGAGGTGTCGGCGTCGCTGGAGAGAAAGACGATGGAGGTGCCCACGTAGGCCTCCTGCTGCCGGATGATGGCCGCCAGCTCGAGCCCGTCGCATTCGGGCATGTAGAGCTCCATGAGCACGAGGTCGGGGTGGAAATCGGCCAGCTCCCCGGGCGCCCGCAGGGGGTCGTCGACCACCCGCGTACGCATCCCGGCCTGTTCGAGCAGCAGGGCATGCCGGGCGGCGAGAACGGCGTCATCGTCGACGATCAGGACCCGGCCGGGCTCCGGCGACTCGTGGGGGACCAGGCGCTCGAGCGCCGCGGCCAGGTCGATGGCCTCCACCGGCTTGATGAAGAAACCCGCCCCACCGGCCCGCACCCCGGCCAGGCGGGTGCGCGCGTCCTCACGGTCCGAGAGGTAGAAGACCGGCGGCAGCGCGACCCCGGACTCCTGCAGGTGAGCCACCAGCTCGATGCCCGAGGATCTGCCCCGGCCGTGGCTCACATCGACGATCAGTGCCGCGGGCGGCTCCCGGGCCAGGCGCTGCTCCAGCGCCGCGGAATCCTGCACCAGGTCGACGCGGTAGCCGTAATGGCCCAGCTGCGCCGCCAGCTCCCGGCAGGGCTCGCTGCCCGGGTCGGCCATCAGCGCCAGGTCCAGCGCCGGCCCCGGCTTCACAGCCCCGGCCGCCGCGGCGGCGGAGCCGGCGTCCTGCCCGGCCAGTTCGGCGACAATGCCGTGGAGCGCGGCGAGCGCCTCCTCCACCGGCCCGTCCCCGGCATCGGGCCAGAGCCCGATCGCCGTTTCCAGATCCCGCGCCGCCTTGCTGACCGCGGGAAAACCGAAGGCGGTCCCGGACCCGGCCAGGTTATGCGCCAGCCGCCGCAGGTCCACGGCCGGCGACCCGGCTCCCGGGGACTCCCGCAGGCGGCTCCAGGCCTGGGCGATGGCGGCGACCCGCTGGGGCAGGCGCGCCCGGTACCCGAGCTGGAGCTCGGCGAGCTGCTGTTCGAATTCCTGCTGGCGGTCAGTCATGCACCCGCTCCCAGATGGCGCGCACGCGCTGGGGCAGCACCATGGGATCGAACGGCTTGGCGATGACGTCGGCGACGCCGAGCTCGAGATAGCGGCGCACCTCGCCCGGCTGCACCTTGGCGGTCATGAACACGACGGGGACCCCGTGCAGCTCCGGCAGCCGCCGGAGCGCCGCCAGGGTCTGGGGGCCGTCCATCTCCGGCAGCATGACATCCAGCAGGATCAGGTCCGGCCCGAAGCGGGGCGCGCGCTCGACGGCTTCCGGTCCGGTGCCGCAGATCGCCACCTCGAACCCGCCCAGCGTCTCGAGGGCCATGCGGGCCACGGTCTGGATGTCCGGCTCGTCCTCCACACAGAGAATGCGGCGCAGTTCCGGTGTACCCATCGGTTCGTTCCCTCAGCTCATCCCGGGGTGGCCGTCCGGGGATGCCGGCAGCTCCCCATGCTCACCGAGAATGCCACGGATGGTGGCGACCAGTTCGTGGTTTGTCGTTCTCGACTTCACCAGGGCGGCCGCCACCTCGTCGGCCAGCACATGATCCTGTTCGTGGGCGGAGAAGATCACCACCGGAACCGGCGGCTGGAACCGCCCCACCAGCGGCAGCAGGGAGAGTCCGGAGCCATCCGGAAGCTCCAGGTCGAGGATCACCAGGCTGTACCCGCCCTGCTCCAGCGCCGACTCCGCATCGGCGCGGTTGCTCGCCACCTCCACCCGGGCGAAATCGCGCAGGATGTCGCCCACCACCCGCTGCACGTCCGGATCATCCTCCACGTGCAGAATCCGCGGCCGCGGCCCGGAAGCCGCGCGCTGGACCGCCTGAATCAACTGTTCCTGGTCGATGGGCTTGCGCAGCCAGTCCACCACCGCCAGCGCCTCGCCGTCCACCTCCTGCCGGTGCACATCGGCCACCGCCGAAACGATGATCACCGGCAGGCCCGCGGTGCGCTCATCCCGGCGCAGCTCATGGAGCAGTTCGAGACCGTTGCCGTCCGGCAGCATGATGTCGAGGGTCATTGCCGCATACCGCTCCTTGGCCAGCAGGGTGCGGGCCTGGCCCAGGCTGGTGGCGATATCGGCCCGGTACCCCTCCTGTTCCAGCATCAGGCGCAGGAGGGTGCCCACGTCCGGGTCGTCCTCGCAGACGAGCACCCGGCTTACGCCCCGCTCCCCGCCGCTGCGCCGGCGGGTGAAAATCTGGGTGCCGGGGCCGGACCAGAGTGGCAGATCGACGGTGAAGGTGGTACCCGCGCCCGGCACCGATTCGAAATCGATGCGCCCGCCCAGGCGCTCCACGATGGCCTTGGCGATGCTCAGGCCGAGACCGGTGCCGCCGCTGCGGCGGGTGTCGGAGGCATCCGCCTGGGAGAACTTCTCGAACACATGGGGCCGGAACTCCTCGGGAATTCCCGCGCCCGCGTCGGTTATCGCGATGCGGACCTCACCGGCGTTCTCCGCCACCGCAACGTTCACCGCGCCCCCCTGGGGGGAGAACTTGGCGGCGTTCGAGAGCAGGTTGGTAAAGACCTGGCTCAGCCGGTCGGGGTCGGCCAGCACGGAAAGCCCCTCCTCCGCCGATTCGAGCACGATATGCACCCCGTACTGGGTGGCATAGGCCTGGTTGGCCTCGATCACCTGCTCGATGATGGGCAGCAGGGCGACCGGACGGATATCGAACGCCATGCGCCCCGACTCGATCTTCTCCGCGTCGAGAATGTCGTTGATGAGGCGGGAGAGGCGTTCGCTGTTCTTGTTGGCGATTTCGATCAGCCCCCGGGCCTGCTCCGGCAGATCTCCCGACACCCCCCCGATCACCAGCCCCAGGGAGCCGCGGATGGAGGTCAGCGGCGTGCGCAGCTCGTGGCTGACCGTGGAGATGAACTCGCTCTTCATCCGGTCCATCTTCTTGCGCTCGCTGATGTCGCGGACGATCCCGGTGAACAGGTGGCGATCGGGAAACGGCACCTCGCTGACCGCGATTTCCAGCGGGAATACGGTGCCGTCCTTGCGCCGGCCTTCCGCTTCGCGGCCCACGCCCATCACCCGCCGCTCACCGGTCTCCAGGTAGCGGCGGATATAGCCGGCGTGACCGGTGTGGTACGGCTCCGGCATGAGCATGGAGACACTGCGTCCCAGGACCTCTCCGGCAGAATAGCCGAAGATGCGCTCGGCGGCGGGATTGAAGCTCTCGACGAGTCCCTCCTCGTCGATGGTGATGATGCCCTCCACGGCGTTGTCGACGATGGCCTGGGTGCGGGCGGCGCTCTCCTTGAGACTGGCGGTCCGCTCCTCCACCCGGCGTTCGAGCTCGTCGCGGGCGGTACGCAGCTCGGCGAAGGTCCTCCCCAGGGAGGTGGCCATCAGCCGGATGTTCTCGGTCAGGCGGGCGAACTCGCTCACGCCGCTCACCGGCCAGTCGATGGGGGTGGCGTGCATCAGCTTGGCCGGAACATCGCGGCTCACCTCGGAGAGCCGGCGCAGGGGCCGGACCAGCAGATGGCTCGCCACGGGCCCGAGCAGCAGGGTCAGCAGGGTGATGCCGCCCAGCAGCCGGAAGGCCTCCAGGTAGGTCCG
>JAQVKR010000128.1 GCA_028694565.1 Gammaproteobacteria bacterium
ATGCCCCGCAGGCGCCGCCCCTCCAGGAAGGGGGCGATGCCGCGGCGGGTGGTTTCGACCTCTGGCAGTTCGGGCATGATTGGCGTGAGTGCGTGAGTGCGTGAGTGCGTGAGTGCGTGAGTGCGTCGTGGGGCCGGATTCATCCGGCCGGGCAGGGCGACGGATCCGGCGCCGCCGTGCGGATGAATCCGCGCCTACAATCCTTTTCCCTTTTCCCTTTTCCCTTATCGAACACGGAACACGGTATCAATCTCACTCCGCCGTCCCGGGCAGCCGCAGCAGTTCCTCCGCCATCCGGGCCGGCAGGTGGTAGGTGAGCCGGCTGTCGACCGTGGTGAGGCGGAGCTCCCGTTCGTCCTGCTCCAGGGTGAACTCCAGCGCGGCCGGCGCGCCGTCCAGGCGCAGGCTGATCCGCTCTCCGGCGGGGAGCGTTTCCGCGCGGCTCACGCGCAGGGCGCTCAGGCCGCGCCAGTGCTCCAGCAGGGCCTGGATGGCGTCCTGGGAGACCGGGCCGGCGCCGTTTTCCACCCTCCAGGCCCCGCTGTCCGCCCGCGACAGGGCGAGGGACGGCAGTCTCAGCGCCGTCAGCCGCGCGCCGGGGGGCAGGGGTGCCGGGTCCACCAGGCCCGCCGCGCCGGCGGCCAGGTGGCGGTAGGCATCCTCCCGGACCAGGTGGACCGTATCGTCCCGCCGCAGGTAGCGGCGCATGTCCAGGGGCTCGGTGTCGCCGAGGGCGATCCAGGCCCCGTCCAGCGCCACGCGCACCCGGGGCGGGGCGAGTCCCATCGGCTTCAGGTCCAGCGCGTCGGCGTCCAGCCGGGCGGTGCTCGGCGATCGGCACATGGAGAGAATGCCGCTGACCCGGTAGGCGCTCGCGCGGGCGCTGAAGGGCGCCTCCAGGCGCCAGCCGTCCGCGCTTTTCGCCAGGACGACGGGCTCCGCGTCCTCGCGCTCGATCCGGATCCGCGCCACGGCATCGGGATCGCATCCCACCGCCGCCGCCTCCACCGCCTCATCGCCGCGCTCCTGCAGGGCCAGCAGCGCCAGGGCGCCCACCAGCAGGAGCAGGAACAGGTTCAGGAGCAGGCGTTGGCGCATGGCGGCGGATTCGGTCGGCTGCGCTCAGCGCCGCCGCCGGCGCCACCACAGGGTCAGCCCGGCCGCGAGCAGTCCCAGGGGCAGGAGCAGCAGGAAGACCACCACGATGCCGATGGAGGCGGCGGTGGAGAGCTCCAGGCTGAGATCCGGCGCCACGCGGGTGGGTATGGCGACCAGGCGATCGTCGCCGGCGAGCCAGTTCATCGCGGCCAGGCCCAGGTCCAGGTTGGCGCCATTGCCCAGGTAGCTATTGGAGAGGAAGTCGCCGTCGCCGATGACCAGCACCCGCTGCTCCCCGCCGGCCGCGCCGGGCGCGGCGTCCTGCGCCCGGGTGAGCGCGACGCCCAGCAGCAGCGGGCCGGGGCGCTCGTCGGTGCCCTCGTCGTAGCGCACCTCGCCCTCCAGCCCGCCCAGCTCGGTCCAGCTGCGGGCCTGGGTCTCCAGCACCGGCGTTGCCTGCCACGCGCCGCCCGGCTCCACCTCCAGCGCCGCGGCCTGGGGAAACAGGCTGGTGGCCTGGAGGCCGGCGGTGACGGGGTGCGGCGGATAGCCGGTCACCAGGGCAAAGGCGGGATCGCCGATGCCGAACAGCTGGGTGGTGGCATCCACGATGCGTCCGGGCAGGAAGCGCACGCCGAGGCTCTCGGCGATGCTCTCCAGGCCGTGCAGCGGGCCGGGGTCCCCCAGCCACAGCAGGTTGCCGCCCCGCTCCAGGTAGCCGCGGATCAGGTCGGCCTCGCCCGGGAGGAGATCGGCGGCGGGGCCGGCGATCACCAGTACGGCGGTATTGTCGGGAATGGCGCCGGTGGCGGCCAGGTTCACCTGCTGGGCCTTGAGGCCGGTCTGCGCCAGGCGCCGGGTCCAGTCGCCGAGGTCGTGGTTGGCCTCGCCCGCGGGCGCGCGCTCACCGTGTCCGGAGAGGAACACCAGCCAGCGATCCCCGCGCCGCGCCATGCGGTAGAGGGCGTTGGTGATCGGCTGCTCGGCGGGGTTCGCCAGGACCTCCTGCCGCCCCTGGTAGCGGAGCACCAGGCTGCCCTCGGCGCTGATGTCGAGCTCCCGCACCTGTTCCGGAACGGTGTCGGGGTTGATGAACGCGAGCGTGAAGTCCGGCTTGATGCGCTGGTAGCGTCCCACCAGTTCGCGGATATGGCGCCGCAGCGCCTCGTTCTCGCGGGCGTAGGCCGTCACCTCCACCGGCCCCTCCAGGCTGGCCGTGAGCTCGCGGCTGGCCTGGCTGAGGGTGTTGCGCCCAGCCGCGGTCCAGTCCGTCACGAGGTAGTGGCGCTGGGCGAGCCAGCCCAGCAGCCCGATGAGGGCCAGGAACAGGACCAGGAAGGCCAGGTTCTGGAGGCGGAGCTGCCGGCGGGAACGGGGGGTGATGTCCATCGGTCTCTCAGTTCTGCAAGCGGTCGGAATCCAGCCGGCGGATGCTGAGCACCAGGAAGGCGAGGATGAACAGGGCGAAGTAGGCCAGGTCGCGGCTGTCCACCGCGCCGGTGAGCAGGGATTCGTAGTGGCGCAGCAGCGACAGCCCGCGCAGCGCGGCGCTCTCGCCGCTCTCCGCCAGGCCGCCGGCCCAGTCCAGGATCCAGAGCAGCAGCAGGGCCCCGAAGGTGCCGACCGCGGCCACGGTGGGCTGGGGCGTCAGTGCCGACATGAACAGGCCCAGCGCGGCGAAGCTCGCCAGCAGCAGCGCCAGTCCCAGCAGGCCCGCCGCCAGCAGGCCGAAGTCGAGGCCGCCGCCCAGCAGCAGCGACAGCGGCATGGCGGCGATGAGCGCCAGCATGATGCCGAGAAACGCCAGCAGTCCCAGGTACTTGCCGAGAACGATCTCGGTCATGGTCAGCGGGGCGGAGAGCAGCAGGCTGAGGGTCTGGCCGCGCCGCTCGTCGCTGATGAGGCGCATGGTGAGCAGCGGGACCACCAGCAGCAGCACGATGGCGGCGTTGCCCAGCAGGGGCACGGCGACGATGTCGGTGAGCCCCCGCGGGCTGTCCAGCTGCTGCAGCAGCGGCTGCCACTGCATGAACAGCTCGATCTGGGCCAGGAACATCCACGCCAGGATGAACTGCACCACCGCCAGCACCGCCCAGGCCAGCGGCGAGAGGAACAGCCGGCGCAGCTCATGGGCCGCCAGGGTGAAGACCATCATGCCGCGTTCTCCGCGCGGTTGCCGTCCTGGTGGACCAGCTCCACGAACACCTGCTCGAGGGTGCGCCGCTCCGGGCTCAACTCGGTGAGGCCCCAGCCCCGCTCCACCGCCAGCCGCGCCAGCGCGGCGGCCGGTTCCGCGTCGGGGCCGTGGCAGACCCGCAGGCGGCCCCCGCCCAGATCCTGGATCGAGGTGACGCCGGGCAGCGCCGCGATGGCGGCCGTATCCGCGGGGGGCTGTTCGAAGGCGACCCGCAGACCCGTCTCGCCCAGTCCGCGGTTCAGATCCTCCAGGCTCTCGCTCAGGACCAGCCGGCCGCGGTCGATGATGAGCACCCGGCTGCACACGGTCTGTACCTCGGGCAGGATATGGGTGGAGAGGATCACGCTGTGCTCCCGCCCCAGCTCGGCGATGAGGGCGCGGATCTCGCGGATCTGGATGGGATCGAGGCCCACGGTGGGCTCGTCCAGGATGACCACCGGCGGGGTGTGGATGATGGCCTGGGCGATGCCGACCCGCTGCTGGAAGCCCTTGGAGAGGTTGCCGATGAGGCGCCCGCCCGCCGACTCCAGGCCGCAGCGCGACTTCGCCCGCCCGACGGCGGCCCGCGCCTCCCGCCGGGGGATGCGGTTGAGCCGGGCGCACAGCGCCAGGTACTCGTCCACCGTCAGCTCCCGGTAGAGCGGCGGCTGCTCGGGCAGGTAGCCGACGCAGCCCTTGGCGGCCCGGGGGCGCTCCAGCAGATCGATGCCGTTGAGGGTGATGCGGCCCGTGGTGGGGGCCAGGTTGCCGGTGAGCATCTGCATGGTGGTGGACTTGCCGGCGCCGTTGGGACCGAGGAAGCCGAGCACCTCCCCCCGGCGGACCTCGAAGCTCACGCCGTCCACGGCCCGGAGCGCGCCGAAGTGGCGGGAGAGGTGTTCCACGCGGATCAGAATGTCGTCCATGGCCGCGTATTATTCCCCCTCGGTGGCGGCGCACTCAAGGGCCGGGCTCGTCACCCCGCGCGGAGCCGGGCCCCCCGGGGGCCGTAAAAGGCTGCGGGGGGGGAGTTCTCGCCGATCCCCACGCCGATGATCGGGCGCGGGTCCCGGCGCCGCGGGCCGGGCCGGCCGGGCTGGACCTGATGGCTTCCCTCGTCTACCATCGGGCTCTATACCTTATGGCGTTTGTAGGTTATTGCCGCCGCGCCCGGCAGTCTCTCCCGGAACCGGACACCCATGATGCTGAACGGACTGCTTGATCTGTCCCTCGGCGGCCTCATCGCCGCCACCCTGCTGCTGACCCACGTGACCATCGTCGCCGTGACCGTCTTTCTGCACCGTCACCAGGCCCACCGGGCCCTGACCCTGCACCCGGTCGTGAGCCACTTCTTCCGTTTCTGGCTGTGGCTGACCAGCGGCATGGTGACCCGCGAATGGGTGGCGGTGCACCGCAAGCACCATGCCGCCTGCGAAACCGAGTCCGATCCCCACAGCCCGCAGGTGCTCGGCATCCGCAAGGTGCTGTGGACCGGGGCGGAGGTCTACCGCGAGGCCGCCCGCGACGAGGCGATGCTGGAGCAGTTCGGCCGCGGCACCCCCGAGGACTGGATCGAGCGCAACCTCTACCGCCGCCACAGCGGGCTGGGCATCGCGCTCATGCTCGTCCTCGACCTGCTGCTGTTCGGCGTGGCGGGCATCACCGTCTGGGCGGTGCAGATGATCTGGATTCCTCTGTTCGCCGCCGGGGTCATCAACGGCCTGGGGCACTGGTGGGGCTACCGCAACTTCGAGTGCCCCGACGCCTCCACCAACCTGGCGCCCTGGGGCATCCTCATCGGCGGCGAGGAGCTGCACAACAACCACCATGCCCACGGCGGCTCGGCGCGGCTCTCCCACCGCTGGTGGGAATTCGACATCGGCTGGATGTACATCCGCCTGCTCCAGGCCCTGGGGCTGGCCCGGGTCAGGAGCGTCTCCCCGCGGACGGTGTTCCGGCCGGGGAAGGGGCTGCCGGACGTGGATACCCTGGGCGCGGTGCTGAGCAACCGGTTCCAGGTGCTGGCCCGGTACGGGCGCGAGGTGGCGCTGCCGGTGCTGCGTCAGGAGATGGCCCAGGCGGACGCCTCCGTGCGCGGCCGGCTGCGCCAGGCCCGCGCGGCCCTGGTGCGGGACGACTCCCTGGTGAGCGAGGAGGCGCGCCGGCGCTTGCAGGCGGTACTCGAGCGCAGCGGCGAGCTGAGGGTGGTGTACCAGTTCCGCGAACGGCTGCAGGCGGTGTGGAACCGCTCGGCCGCCTCCCAGAAGGAGCGCCTGGAGGCGCTCCAGGAGTGGTGCGCGCAGGCCGAGGCGACCGGCATCCGGGCGCTGCAGCGGTTCGCTGGCCGGCTGCGCGGCTACTCCCTGGGCGCGGCCTGACCCGGGAGGGACCGGCGGATGCCGCCCGCCCACGAAAAAGCCCGGCTTGGACCGGGCTTTTTCGTGGAGGCCGTAGCGCGCGGAAGCGGATTACTTGATCTTCGCTTCCTTGTAGAGCACGTGCTTGCGTACCACCGGATCGTATTTCTTCATTTCCAGCTTGTTGGGCGTGGTCTTCTTGTTCTTGGTGGTCGTGTAGAAATGACCGGTCTCGGCGCTGGACACCAGCTTGATCTTGTCGCGAGCGGATTTTGCCATGGCGGTTGCCCTCCCTTAGACCTTCTCACCGCGGGCGCGCAGGTCGGTGAGGACCGCGTCGATGCCCTTCTTGTCGATGATGCGCAGGCCCTTGCCGGAGACGCGCAGGCTCACCCAGCGCTTCTCGCTCTCGACCCAGAACCGGCGATCGTGCAGGTTGGGCAGAAAACGGCGACGGGTCTTGTTGTGGGCGTGGGAAACGTTGTTCCCTGCCACCGGGCGCTTGCCGGTGACCTGACAAACTCTGGACATCGCTACAGCCTCCATGATTCTTTCCCGGCAGCATGCCGGTACGGCGAGCTGGGCTTTATACCAGACCCCGCCGTTCCGATGCAAGACCGTCGGCGATTTTCGCCGTGGGGGCGCGGCCCATGAAAAACATCCTGAAACCGCGGATTGACGCTGATTTCCATTGATTTTACCGGTTCGCCGCCCCCGTGGCCATGGGGGGGACGCGAGCGCGGGCGGATCGCCTGGGCCACGCAAGGGCTCCCCGGACTCCCGGGGACCGGCAGGCGCTGCGCGGTACAGGGAGGAATCCGCGTCAATCCGCGGTTGCCGCGCCTTCCGTTGCCAGTGTCGAGGTCACACCAGACCCCGCTCGGCCAGGGAGACGCACTCGCCGTCACCGACGATGACGTGGTCGAGCACCCGCACGTCCACCAGCGCCAGCGCGTCGCGCAGCCGGCGGGTGATGCCGGCGTCGGCGGTGCTGGGCTCGGCCACCCCCGAGGGGTGGTTGTGGGCCAGGATCAGGGCCGCGGCGTTCAGGGCCAGGGAGCGGCGGACCACCTCGCGCGGGTGCACGCTGGCCCCGTCGATGGTGCCGCGGAAGAGCTCCTCGTAGGCGATGAGGCGGTGGCGGTTGTCCAGGAACAGGCAGGCGAAGACCTCGTGGGGATGGTCGCGCAGGCGCGCCGCCAGGTAGCGGCGGGTCGCCGCCGGGCTGGTCAGCGGCCCGCCCCGGGCCAGGGTCTCGTGCAGGTGCCGCCGCCCCATCTCCAGCACCGCCTGCAGCTGGGCGTACTTGGCCGGGCCCAGCCCCCGGGCCCGGCAGAAGCCGCGGGCATCGGCGGTGAGCAGCGGGCGCAGCCCGCCGAACTCCGCCAGCAGCTCGCGCGCCAGGTCCACCGCGGTCTTGCCCGCCACCCCGGTGCGCAGAAAGATCGCCAGCAGCTCGGCGTCGGACAGGGCGCCCGCTCCGAGCCCCAGCAGCCGCTCCCGCGGCCGTTCGGCCGCGGGCCAGTCGGTAATGGCCATGCTATCCCCTCCCTGGGTCGCGGCGGCCTCCTGCCGCCGTGGCTGATGTCGCGGCATCCGGTGCGCGATGCGTGGGCCGTCAACAGTAAAAATCAGACCCCAGTTTAACCGCAGATGGGCGTTGATTGGTGCGGAGATCGCGGGGGCGGGGGATCGTTCCCCCCAGTGCCGGCCGCCGCGACCGCCGGAAAGGC
>JAQVKR010000129.1 GCA_028694565.1 Gammaproteobacteria bacterium
CCTGGCAACTCAACGGCTCGGTGGAGCACCTCGACGCCAGGGACGCGGAAACGGGAGAACCCCTTACCCATCGCGCCGATTTCACAATAAAGATGGAGGCGAGCTTACGCATCGGCCAGGGCACCTACCGCCTGCGCATGAACCATACGCAGGATTATCTCGGATTCGATGGAATCACCAGCAATGAGACCCCCTATTACAGCGACTTCACCAGCTTTGACTTCCGCCTCGACTACCGCGTGGCAAAACCCCACACCCTTTTTCTCGGAATCAACAATCTGTTCGACAACGAGGTGCCCGACAACATGGAGGCTGGCGGCTCGCCCTATGACCCGGGCGCACGCTATGTCTACGGGGGGCTTCGCACGCGGTTCTGACGCCGCCGGGAATGGATGCCGGCCTTCCCACATTCCGGCTGGGGCTGGCTCCCCGCCCCCATGCCGCCACCTGGACCTGTTCCACACATTCCATACTGCCTGAGGAGACAAGCATGAAGTACCGCAACCTGATCACCACATCGGTTTTCGCCGCCAGCCTGGCCACCGGTTCCACCTGGGCCATGGGTCCCGGAGGCGCCCTGCCCGGCGCCTGCCAGGGAAGCACGGGGCCGGGGGGCGCGCCCCCCATGGAAGCGCTCATGAACATGAGCACCACGCTCAACCTGACGCCGGAGCAGCAGACCGCCTGGGCGGAATTCATGGAGACGGTCCAGCGGAAGCGGGGTGAGATGATGGGTCTCATGTTCTCGCAACGCGCCGCCGGCGCCGAACAGCCGGCGCCGGAAATCCTACGCAACAACGCCCGCCTGATGGAAAACCGCGTGGACATGATGCGGACCATGGCCGATGCGCTGGAGAAGCTCTACGCCAATCTCACGCCAGAGCAGCAGGCCGTCCTCAGCCAGACCATCGCCAAGCACGAAGGCGGCTGAGGATTCAGCTCCTCGCCGGTCACGGCGCCCTTCCCATGGGGGGCGCCATTTCATCCCGAAGCCCGCGGCGGGTCGGTCCCCGCCGCGCTTTCCGCGAAATGGCCGGCGGGCGAGTGCCGCGCGACACGGCCCCCCCCCGCGGCCATCAGCAAATTCGCCTCACGCAAAACATTCAGGCCATCCGCCGGAATGGCGGTCAAGCCGGCCCAGGCCAGGGCCATGGTCAATCCGGCGGAACGGCTGCGCACGAACAACGCCGCCCCAGCGCCCGGCTCATCGTGAGCCGTGATGGCCGCGGATGGCGCCGGCAACCGCCGCCACGATGCATCGGTGCCGGAGCGCCCGCCTGAAAACCGCTATGCCACTCGACCGGTATCGCTGCGTCCGCCCCCCGGTTCCACGCGTCCACCCATCATGCCCGTCGCTGCGCGCCAGCTCCCGCATGGCGGCCATGGGTCGCCCTGACGGCGCGGTCCCGACCGGTTTCTTGCCTCTGGATGTCATCAGGATCTAGAATACCACCTGTCCGACCGGTCGGTCAGGCCATTCGAGAGTGCCATGCACCCATCAGAACACCAGCACGGCGGAGCCGGCCACGCCGGTTCCTGCCCCGCCGCGGAGTCCATTCTCGCCGTGGCCGAACAGCTGTTCTCCGAGAAAGGCTACGAGGCCACCTCGATGAGCGAGCTGGCGCAGCGGGCGGGCGTGAGCAAGGCCAACATCTTTCATCACTTCCACTCCAAGCGCGAGCTCTACCTGGCGGTGATGCAGGCCGCCTGCAAGGACAGCCGCCAGGCACTGCTGGAGATACGGGCGGGCAACGGCTCCACCCGGGAGCGGCTGGCCGGATTCATGCGCCGGCACCTGCGCAACATGCTCGACAACGAGGAGGTCTCGCGCCTGGTGCTGCGCGAAGTGCTGGAATCGGGGCCGGAGCGCGGCCGCGAACTCGCCGGGCGGGTCTTCGCCGAGGGCTTCCAGCAGCTCGTGGAAACGGTCCGCGAGGGACAGGAGCGTGGCGAGTTGCGGCCCGATACAGATCCCGCGCTGGTGGCGCACCTGATCATCAGCACCGGCGTGTTCTTCTTCCAGGGCCGGGCGGTGGCCCGCCACCTGCACGGGGCCGGCTTCATCGAGGATCCGGACGACTATGCCGCCCAGGTGGCGGACGTGCTGTTCGATGGCTGCCTCGCCGCCCATGCGGAGAACCGGCCGGCTCCCCGTCCCCCGGAGCGAAAGGGGCGCAGGTGAATCCGCACCCGACGGATTGCACGCAGCCGTCACGAACCGATAACGTCTATCATTTATCTTCGCCGCCTGCCCGTCGCGCGGCGGCCTGACCAACAGCGACCATCAGGAAGAAGACCATGCTCAAGCGGCTCATCCTCGTCCTTCTCTTCCTCGCCCTGGTATTCGGCGGCATCGGCTACTGGAAATACCGGCAATTCCAGCAGATGACCGCCCAGCTGACCGCTCCCCGCCCACCGGCGACCATCGCCTCGGTGGAGGCGAAGCGGGAAAGCTGGCAGCCCACCCTGCGCTCCGTCGGCAGCCTGGTGGCCGCCAACGGCATCGCCGTGACCAACGAGGTGGCCGGCGTCGTCAAGGCAATCACCTTCGAGTCCGGCCAGCGGGTGGATGAAGGCGCCGTGCTGCTGCAATTCGAGGATTCCGTCGAGCGGGCCACCCTTGAATCCCTGCGCGCCGACCGGCAGCTGGCCCAGGCGCAGTACAAGCGCGCCGCCGAGCTCATTCCCAAGCAGGCGGTCTCCAAATCGGAATTCGATATCGCCAAGGCGACCTTCGACGCCGCCCAGGCCAAGGTCGCCGAGCAGGAGGCGGTCATCCGGAAGAGAACCGTGCGCGCCCCCTTCTCCGGCCTGCTCGGCATCCGCCAGGTGGATACCGGCGAATTCCTGCAGGTGGGGTCTTCCATCGTCGAGCTGCAGGCGCTGAATCCGCTCTACGTGGACTACGCCCTGCCCGAACGCAATTTCCGCGAACTCGCCGTGGGCCAGGCGGTCCAGCTGCGCATGGACGCCTATCCCGGCGAGACCTTCAGCGGCCGGGTCAGCGCCATCGACGCCCGCGTCGACGAAGGCACCCGCTCCATCTCGGTGCGGGCCACGATCCCCAACCCGAGCGGCAGCCTGCGCCCGGGCATGTTCGCCGAAGTCCAGACCCTGCTTCCGCTGCAGGACGACGTGGTCAGCATCCCGCGCACCGCCATCAGCTACAACACCTACGGTGACTTCATCTATGTCATCGACAAGGGTGAGAACGAAGCCCTCACCGTGAAGCGGCGCCAGGTGACCACCGGCCGGGTCCGGGAGGGCTGGGTGGAGATCGTCAAGGGGCTGGAGGCGGGTGAGACGGTGGTCCGCGCCGGGCTGGTCAAGCTGCGCGACGGCCAGCCGGTGACCATCGACAACTCCATCGAGCTCAAGGACGCGGAGGTCGGCAAGCAATGAAATTCACCGATCTCTTCATCAAGCGCCCGGTCCTGGCGACGGTAATCAGCCTGCTGATCCTGATCGCCGGCGTGCGCTCGCTGGGCATGCTCGAGGTGCGCCAGTACCCGGTCATCGAGAGCACCGTGGTGAAGGTGACCACCAGCTACCCCGGCGCGAGCTCGGACCTGGTCAAGGGCTTCGTCACCACGCCCCTGCAGCAGGCCATCGCCGAGGCCAACGGCATCGACTACCTGTTCTCCTCCAGCACCCAGGGCACCTCCAGCATCGAGGCCCACATGGTGCTGAACTACGACGCCAACGCCGCGGTGGCGGAGATCCAGGCCAAGGTGGCCAGCCAGCGCAACGTGCTGCCCGCCGACGCCCAGGATCCCGTCATCGAGTCCAGTACCGGCGACTCCACCGCGCTGATGTACGTCGCATTCTTCAGCGAGGACATTCCCCGCGCGAAGCTCGCCGACTACGTGATCCGCGTAGTCCAGCCGCAGCTGCAGGCGCTGCCCGGAGTGGCCAAGGCGCGCATGTACGGCCAGCAGTTCGCCATGCGCATCTGGCTCGATCCCCAGCGCATGGCGGCGCTCGGCGTCACCGCCGACGACGTGGCCGACGTGCTGCGGGCCAACAACTACCTGGCCGGCGTGGGCTCCACCAAGGGCAAGTACGTGGCGGTGGATCTCACCGCCAGCACCGACGTCAGCGAACCCGAGGACTTCCGCCGGCTGGTGGTCCGCAGCAGCAACGGCACCCTGGTGCGCCTGGACGACATCGCCCGGACCGAGCTCGGCGCCGAGAACTACGACTCCACCGCTTGGTACACCGGCACTCCCGCGGTGTTCATCGCCGTGGAGCAGGCGCCCGGCGCCAACCCGCTGACGGTGGCGGGGCTGGTCAACGACGAGATCCCGAAGCTCCGCGAACAGCTGCCCGAAGGGATGCAGGTGGAGATCCCCTACGACGCCAGCACCTTCATCCAGGACTCCATCAACGAGGTCTACCGCACCATCATCGAGGCGGTGGTCATCGTGCTGTTCGTGGTCTACCTGACCCTGGGCTCGTTCCGCGCCGCGGCGGTGCCGGCGGTGGCCGTTCCCCTGTCGCTCATCGGCGGCGCCTTCATGATGCTGCTGCTGGGCTACTCGCTCAACCTGCTCACCCTGCTCTCCATGGTGCTGGCCATCGGGCTGGTGGTGGATGACGCCATCATCGTGGTGGAGAACGTCCACCGCCACATCGAGCACGGCGAATCCAAGTTCCAGGCCGCCATCAACGGCGCCCGCGAGATGGCGGTGCCCATCATCGCCATGACCACCACCCTGCTCGCGGTCTATGCCCCCATCGGCTTCATGGGCGGCCTGGTGGGCACGCTGTTCACCGAGTTCGCCTTCACCCTCACCGGGGCGGTGATCATCTCCGGCATCGTGGCGCTGACCCTCTCCCCCGTGCTTTCCTCCCATGTGCTCAAGCCCCACGGCAACCAGGGACGCTTCGAGCAACGGGTGGAGGCCTTCTTCAACTGGCTCTCCAACGGCTACCGGCGGCTGCTCCACAGCTCGCTTTCCACGGTGTCGGTGAGCGTGGTTTTCGCCGTGCTCACCCTGCCCGCCATCTACCTGATGTTCATCACCAGCCAGAACGAGCTGGCGCCCACCGAGGACCAGGGCATCATCTTCTTCCAGGCCACCGGCCCGCGCACGGCCACCCTCGACTACCACGAGGCCTATGCCCGGCAGATCATCGGCCAGTTCGAGCAGTTCCCCGAGTACAACGACAGTTTCCTGATCCTCGGCATGACCCAGGACACGGTCTTCGGCGGCTTCAAGATGAAATCCATCAGCAAGCGCGAACGCAGCCAGATGGAGCTCCAGCCCCAGGTCCAGGGCGCCCTGGACAAGGTGGCCGGGTTCCAGACCGTGGCCTTTCCGCGCCCCAGCCTGCCCGGATCCGCCGGCGGCCTGCCGGTGCAGTTCGTCATCACCAGCGACCGCAGCTACGAGGAAATCGCGGCCCTGGCCGATCAGCTCATCGGCCGCGGCATGGGCAGCGGCAACTTCATGTTCCTGAAAAAGTCGGTGGATATCGATCGGCCCGTCACCCGGCTGCTGGTGGACCGCGACCGCGCCGGCGATCTCGGCATCACCATGGACGAAATCGGACGCAACCTCGCCAACCTGCTGGGCGGCGGCTACGTCAACCGCTTCAGCCTCGAGGGCCGCAGCTACAAGGTGATCCCCCAGGTGGAGCGGGAATTCCGCCTCGACGAGCGGATGCTCGACGACTACTACATCCGCACCGGCGGCGGCGACCTGGTGCCGCTCTCCAGCGTGATCTCCATGGAGAGAAGCGTGGAGCCCTCCAAGCGCACCCAGTTCCAGCAGCTCAACTCGGTGTCGGTGGAGGGGGTGATGTTCCCGGGCGTGAAGCTCGGCGACGCGCTCAATTACCTGGAGACCCAGGCCAAAGAGCTCTTCCCCAAGGGCTACAGCTACGACTACGCGGGCGACTCGCGCCAGTACGCCCAGCAGGGCAGCGGCCTCATCGTCACCTTCTTCCTGTCGCTGCTGGTCATCTACCTGGTCCTGGCGGCCCAGTTCGAGAGCTGGAAGGATCCCCTCATCATCCTCATCTCGGTGCCGCTGTCCATCGCCGGGGCGATGGTCTTCATCACCCTCGGCCTGGCCTCGGTGAACATCTACACCCAGGTGGGGCTCATCACCCTCATCGGCGTGGTGGCCAAGAACGGCATTCTCATCGTGGAGTTCGCCAACCAGCTGCAGATCCGGGAGGGACTCTCCAAGCGCGAGGCGGTGGAGCGCGCCGCCAGCATCCGCCTGCGGCCCATCCTGATGACCGCCATGGCCCTCATCGTGGCCATGTTCCCGCTGCTCACCGCCAGCGGCCCCGGCGCCGTGAGCCGCTTCGACATCGGACTCACCATCACCACCGGACTCGGCATCGGCACCTTCTTCACCCTGTTCGTGCTGCCGGCGTTCTACCTGCTGCTGGCCCGCGACCACGCCAAGGCGGAAGAGAAGCTCCACGCCGAGGAGCAGCGCGCCTGAGGCTTTGCCCCGGCGCGACGCTGTCATTCACCACGAAGGCACGAAGGACACGAAGAAAAGACAGAAAGAGGAAACTATCCGCAGATTACACAGATTACGCAGATTGGGTTCCATGTCGGATACGGCCCCGGATGGTTGCCCGGTCGCGGGTGATCCGCCTGGCTCCAGATAGGACGGATACACCTGCACCCGGTTCGTTCATCGGTTCCTGGGCGACCCGGAAAAATCTGCGTAAATCAGCGTAATCTGCGGTTAACCCGTCTTTGCCTTTCTTCGTGTCCTTCGTGCCTTCGTGGTGAATCGTTTCTCTCAGGGGCTGGGCGGTTGACCCGTGGCGGTCGTTCCGCTAGATTCATCTCCATGAACATTCAGCAGACCCGACTCCTTCCGAGCCCGCTTCGCCAGTCCCTCCTGCCGGGCCTGGGTCTGCTGCTGCGCCTCGCGCGCACATAACCTCGACACACACATCCCCGTAGTACCGACCAGCCGCCCACCGCACCCGCGGGGCGACGGCCTGTTGCCATCCTCGCCAGAGGTGTTCCGTTCATGCACATGATTGAAGCCAACTCGCTGCGTCTGCGACTGCGCACCGGTTGCCGGGCCATGGATCCGTGGCAGCCCGGCAGCCGTCCTTCCGCCATCCGCAACCCGCGCCAGTCGAAACCGGACCCACGAGGAACACGACGATGTTGAAACGACCCGAACAGAAGTACCGCGCCTTCGCCCCGATCCCCCTTGCCGACCGCACCTGGCCCGACCGGGTCATCACCGCGCCACCGGTGTGGATGAGCACCGACCTGCGTGACGGCAACCAGGCGCTGTTCGAGCCCATGGATCCCGAGCGCAAGCTGCGGATGTTCCGGATGCTCACCGAAAT
>JAQVKR010000130.1 GCA_028694565.1 Gammaproteobacteria bacterium
CCCCATGAGCTGCTGGAGTCGGAGCTGTTCGGCCACGAGCCGGGCGCCTTCACCGGCGCCAAGGGCCGGCGGCGCGGTTTGATGGAGCAGGCCAGCGGCGGCACCCTGTTCCTGGACGAGATCGCGGAGCTCGATCCCGAGCTCCAGGCCAAGCTGCTGCGTGCCGTGGAGGATCAGCGCATCCGCCGGCTGGGCGGCGACCGGGAGATCAGCGTGGATCTCCAGATCCTGGCCGCCACCAACCGGGACCTCGAAGCGAAGGTCGCGGAAGGCGCCTTCCGCAACGACCTGTTCCACCGCCTCAGCGTGTTCCGCCTGGAACTGCCTCCGCTGCGTTCCCGCAAGGCCGACCTGGAGGACCTCGTGCCCCTGTTCGTGGCGGAGTTCAATGCCAAGGCCGGGCGGCGGGTGCGGAGCTTTCCGGACGCCCTGTGGGAGCGGCTGCGCGCCCACGACTGGCCCGGCAACGTGCGCGAGCTGCGCAACGTGGTGGAGCGCTGCGTGCTGTTCTCGGACGGCGAGGAGTTCCCTCTCGAGTGGCTGCAGCTGGGCGGCCCAGCCGGGGCCGGCTCCGCGCAGCCGACGGTCTGCGGCTCCGAGGGGGTGTTCATGCCGCTGGACGGCAGCATGGCCATCGAGGACATGGACCGCCACATCATCCGAACCGCCCTGGAGAAGCACGACTTCAACGTCTCCGCCACGGCCCGGGCGCTCGGAACCACCCGTGAAACACTCCGTTACCGGGTCCAGAAGTACCGCCTGCTGCCGGATCCCGACTGACCCCCGGCACCACCGCCGGCCATCCCGTCCGGCGCCTGCCGCCGGTCCGTGGTGCGGGTCGCCCCCCGCTCCCGGAGCGGCGGTGCATATCCACACCGGCACCACCCCAGCCTGGTTGAAGTCCACCAGCCGCGATCGCGCCCGGGGCCATGAAGCCGTTCCCCACCCCTGAAAAACAGTGAGTTGCATCATTGGCACGGAACCTGCCCTGTTTCGGCAGGGCACAGCATCCGCCGTGCCGCAGGAATGATCCGATTCACGCGGGATGGGAACGAGGACCATGAACAGAGACTACAAACCGCTGCTGGGCGCCGTGACCGCACTGGCCCTCCTGCTGGGAGTGGCCCAGCAGTCCATGGCCCAAGCCGCGGCGCTGCCCGATTTCAAGAACCTGGTGAAGGACAATGCCGCCACGGTGGTGAACGTCAGTACGGAACAGAGTGGCGAGATGGTGGCGGGGCTGCCGCCCGGCATGCCGGATCTCCCCGAGGGCAGTCCCCTGAACGATTTCTTCCGGCGCTTTTTCGAGAACCGTCCGGAACAGGCGCAGCGGGTCCGCTCCCTCGGCTCCGGAACGGTGATTTCCAGCGACGGCTATATCCTCACCAATGCCCACGTGGTCAAGGACGCCGATCGCATCACCGTGCGCTTCAACGACCACCGGGAGAAGCCGGCGACACTGGTGGGCATGGACGAACGCAGCGATGTGGCGCTGCTGAAGGTGGATGCGAAGGACCTGCCCACCGCGCACCTGGGCGATTCCGACAGCCTCGAAGTCGGCGAGTGGGTGCTCGCCATCGGTTCGCCCTTCGGGCTCGAACACACCGCGACCGCGGGCATCGTCAGCGCCCTGGGCCGCAACCTGCCCAGCGACACCTATGTCCCCTTCATCCAGACCGACGTGGCGGTGAACCCGGGCAATTCCGGCGGACCGCTGTTCGACACCCAGGGAGACGTGGTGGGCATCAACTCCCAGATCTACAGCAAGACCGGCGGCTACATGGGGCTCTCGTTCGCCATTCCCATCAACGTGGCCATGAAGGTGGTCGAGCAGCTGAAGACGACCGGCCACGTGGAGCGGGGCTGGCTCGGAGTGATGATTCAGGGCGTCAACCAGGACCTGGCTGAAAGCTTCGGCCTGGATCGTCCCCGCGGCGCCCTGGTGGCCCAGGTGACGCCGGAGAGCCCGGCCGCGAAGGCGGGCCTGGAGGCCGGTGACGTCATCCTCGGTTTCGCCGGCGAGGCCATCGAGCAATCCTCCCAGCTCCCGCCGCTGGTGGGCGACACCCGGCCCGGCACGGAGGTCGGCATGCGGGTGCTGCGCGGCGGCAAGGAGCGGGAGATCAAGGTCACCATCGAGGCGCTGACCGAGGAGTCCTCGGCGCTGGCCGCCCCGCATGGCGGCGCGGCGGTGCTGAAGATGGCCGTCAGGAATCTTACCCGCGAGCAGCGCGACGAGCTCAAGGAAGGCGGGCGCGGCGTCCTCGTGACCGGCGTCGAGCCGGGGCCCGCCGCCGAGGCCGGCATCCGGCCGGGCGATGTCATCCTGAGCCTGGACGGCAAGGATGTCACCGGCGTCGACAAACTGGCCGGGCTGGTCAAGGAGCTGCCCCGCGGCAAGGGCCTGCCGCTTCTGATCCGGCGTGGCGACGGCAATGTCTTCCTCGCCCTGCGGCTGCCTGACTCCGACTGATTTCCCCCTACCCCCCCGCTCCTCCTGGAGCATTCGGGCGGCCGCGAGGCCGCCCTTTTTTTGCCTTCGGCAGCGGTTCATATCCACCACCAGCACCACCGGCCGAACCGGATCGGGAGACCGTAACCGGCTGTATCCAGGGGAATATGAATTCTGGCGCACTCGTTGCATTAACCAGGGTGCAATCCGCATGGCACCCCAACCGATGGAGGCTCAACGCACAACGATGATCAACCACTACCGCGACCACGCCGCCAACGAGCGCACCTTCCTGGCCTGGGTCAGGACCGGCATCACGGTCATGATGCTCGGCTTCCTGGTGGAGAAATTCGATATTTTCCTGGCGGCCATCGCGGTGGAGACCCATGGCATGGAGGGCGCCCTGCCGCACGGCAACGGGAGCTGGCTGGTCAGCCTATCCCTGGTCTGCCTGGGAATCGTGATGAACGTCTGTGCGGCGTTGCGCTTCTTCCGCACCGGGCTGGAGCTGGAGGGCGAGGCGCCGGCCCGCTTCCGCAGCCGTGTGCTCGGTATCGGCCTGCCGTCGTCCATGGTCCTGTTCGGGCTCTACCTGCTGGCCTACCTGACCCGCATCCTGTGAATCCACGAGGAGTTTCACCATGTCCAGCCTGCCGCGCTTGATCGCCGTCCTGCTGTTGCTGGGAGGGCTCGGCGCCCTCGGCTCCGCCAGGGCGGCGCAGGATTCGCCTCCGGCCACGGTCCTGCCCGGCACCCGCGTTTTGGTGGCGTCCGCGCTGGAGAAGGTCGCCGAGGCGGAGCATGGCGTCCAGACGGCGAAGGACGACCGCAAGGCGCTGTCCGGAGTGGTGGAGTCATTGTCGCGGGCCCGGGATCTGATCGCCCTCGCCCGCATGGACCAACCCACCGGCGAGGCGCGCGCCCTGCTCCGCTATCTGCGGCTGAAGCTGAAGCTCGAGGACAACCGCGAGGCGCTGGTCGACCTGCTGCCCCTGGAGCGGGCCCTGGATCGGCTCGGCAATGATCCCGGGCCGCTGCATGCCCGGGAGCTGCTGCAGAACGCCAAGCGGGCCCTGGAGACCCCCGACCATGCCCTGGCGCTGAAAACGCTGGAGGAGCTGGACCGGACGCTGGTCCGGGACTGGATCGATCTGCCGCTCGATGCCGCCGCGGACTCGGTCCGGCAGGCGCTGGATCAGATCATGACCCGGCAGCAGGCGCCCGCAACCGACCTGCTGCCCGCCGCCGAGAAGAGCCTGCTCCAGCTCCTCGCCGGCGCCTCGTCCTGATCGGCCCGGGTGACGGGAGAAGCGGCCATGGACACGACTTCACGGGACCCGGAGGCGGCGGATCCGGAGCGCGCCCGGCCCGGCGTGTGGCTCGACGGCGTCAGCCCCGCGCTGATCAGCTCCGGAGGGATCGAACGGCTGCCCTTCGGGGAGGATCTGGCCGGCGCCATGCCGCGGCTGGAGGACGCCATCCCCGGGCCGGCGGGTGCGGCGGCACGGATGCGACGAATCCGGGCCGATACCGCACTGCACTCGTTCCACCAGCATCTTTACCTGGATCTGGCGGGAATGACCGCGGAGCGGCTTCTGCCCGCCTGGCGCTCCAGCGGCGGTGAAAAGGGCCTGGTGAGCGTGGAAGTGCATCCCCGCCATGCCCTGCGCGCCGGGGAGCTGGCTGCCGAAGTCCGCCATCTCCGCCGGCGGCTGGATCAGCCCAACGTGGTGGTGCATGTGCCGGGCACGCCGGCCGGCCTGGCGGTCGTGCCCCAACTGGTCCATGCCGGCGTCGGCGTGCACGTGGGGCTGGTCTTCTCCGCCGCGACCCTGGCCCGCGTCGACGCGGCCATGCTGGCCGCGCTGGAGGCGCGATTCGACACCGGGCGGCCCCTGGGCGCGGTCAGCCTGTTCGTGGGCTTCCGCCCGACCGGGTTCGCGACGGCGGGCGGAAGCCCGGGGCGGGAGTGCCACTGCCCCGCCGCCGCCCGCCAGGCCCTGATCGCCTGGCGCCGCCTGCAGCGCTCGCGCCGCTGGAGCGAACTCTACCGCTATGGCGCGCGAACGCCCCGGCTGATCTGGACCGGATGGAGCGGTGCGGCTGACCCCTCATCGGTCTGCGCCTGCCTGCGGGCGTCGGACACCCACCAGGCACTCTCCCTCCAGGGCCTGGCCTCGTGCGCCCCGAGGGCCGGCGGACTGAAACCGTGCCCACTGGCCGGCGATGGCGCATCGGAGGAGCCGGCGCCGCCGCCAGCGCGGCTCAACGGGGACAACGCCGCCGGCCGGCTGTCCGGCCGGCTGCAGCGCGAAATCCTGCTGCTGCGTCAGCGCCGGCTGGAACAGCGCCTGAGGAATGCGGTGTCCGCGGATCCGGAGGCGGCGGGGTGAGCGCGGTTGGGGAGAGCGCCGCGGAGGCGCCAGGCAAGCCGGGGCTGGCGCCCACCTGGACCGACAGCCGCAAGCAGCTGGTGGGTTGCAGCCTGGGCGCGTCGAGGCTCTGGTTCACCGTCGCCGACGGGATTGTCACCGAGGTCTACCACCCGCGCATCGACATCCCCCAGGTGCGCGACCTCGGCTTCATCGTGGCCGACGGGCGGGGATTCTGGGTGGAGGTAAAGCGCCTCCCGGCGCCAGAGCTGAGCCTGGCCCGCCCCGGGGTGCCGGCCCTGCAGGTGGTGCATCGCCATCCCCGCTTCGAACTCACCCTCCGGGTGGTTCCCGACGCGGAACGGGACGTGCTCCTGCTGGAAGTGGGGCTCGAAGGGGAAAATGAATTGCGTCCCTACGTGCTGCTGGCGCCCCACCTGGGCGGCACGGGGCTCGGCAACGCAGCCGCGGCGGGGCGTTACCGCGGCCGCAATGTGCTGTGGGCGGAACAGGGACCGTTCGGCCTGGCCCTGGCGGCGGTGAACGCCGGGCAGGCGGACGGCTGCGGGCCGGGGAGCGCCGGCTACGTCGGGGTCAGCGACGGATGGCAGGATTTCAGGCGCAATGGCCGGATGGCCTGGCGCTACGGGAGAGCGGGGCCCGGCAATGTCGCCCTGCTGGCGCCCCTTGAGCGCCGGTCGACCGTGGCCCTGGGCGTCGCCACCAGCCGGGAAGCGGCCGCCACCCTGGCCTTCAGCGCCCTGGCCCGGCCGTTCGAGGCGGCATGGCGGCGGCAGGTGCGCGACTGGTCGCGGCGCCTCGGCGCCAGCGCCGGGGTCCCGGTCGCCGGGGATCCCCCCGTGCCGGAAGCGCTGGGGAACTGCCTGGCCGCCTCGGCGATGGTTCTGCGCTGCCACCAGGACCGCATCTATCCGGGCGCCATGGTGGCCAGTCTGAGCATTCCGTGGGGCGATTCGCGCGATGACCGCGGCGGCTATCACCTGGTCTGGCCACGGGACCTGGTGGAATGCGCCGGCGCCCTGCTCGCCCTCGGTGCCGCCGGCGAGGCGCGGGATGTGCTGCGCTACCTCATCGCCACCCAGCACGCCGATGGCCACTGGTCGCAGAACCAGTGGCTGGGCGGCAAACCCTATTGGGACGGCGTGCAGCTGGATGAATCGGCGTTTCCGGTCCTGCTCGCCGCGGCCCTGGAGGAACAGGACGCCAGGGACGGGATCCAGGTCGCCCCGCTGGTCCGCCGGGCACTCGGCTTCATCATTCGTCACGGCCCCGCCTCGGAGCAGGACCGCTGGGAGGAGGACAGCGGGGTCAGCCCCTTTACACTCGCGGTCTGCATCGCGGCGCTGGTCGCGGGAGCCGACTTTCTGGGCCGGGAGGAGCGGGCCACCGCCCTGGCGGTGGCCGATTTCTGGAATACCCGCCTGGAGCTCTGGACCGCCGTGCGGGGCACGCCGCTGGCGCGGCGCCACGGGGTCGATGGCTATTACGTGCGGGTCGCCCCCGCCGAGGTCGTGCAGGAGCGCGGCGCGCTCGATCGCCGCCTGCCCATCCGCAATCGCGCCCACGATCCGGGCCTGCCGGCCAGTGAGCAGGTGGGTCTCGAGTTCCTGCAGCTGGTGCGCTTCGGCCTGCGCCTGCCCGATGATCCCCTGGTGCGCGACAGCGTCAGGATCGCCGACGCCCTGCTCCGGATCGACACCCCCTGTGGACCGGCGTGGCACCGCTACAACGGCGACGGCTACGGCGAGCATCCCGACGGGCGTCCCTTCGACGGCACGGGGCGCGGCCGGGCCTGGCCGCTCCTCACCGGTGAACGCGGCCACTACGCCCTGGCGGCGGGCGAGGATCCCCTGCCCTATCTTCAGGCGATGGCGGCCATGGCCGGCCCGCTCGGCCTGCTGCCGGAGCAGGTATGGGACGCGGCGTCGCCCAGCGACGCCGAGCACCCGGCCGGGCGTCCGACCGGGGCGGCCATGCCGCTGGCCTGGGCCCACGCGGAGCTGGTGAAGCTGCAGGCCTCCAGGCGGCTCGGCCGGGCATTCGATCGGCCGGCCCCGGTCTGGCGGCGCTATGGCGGCCGGCCGCCGGCGCCGGCCATGGCCGTGTGGAGCCCCTGGGCCCCCATACGCACCCTGTGGCGGGGGGAGCGGCTGTGCGTCTGCCTGCCCGAGGCGGGCGTGGTGCACTGGGGGCGGAACGGCTGGCGGGAGGTGCGGGATACGCCGACCGTTCCGGCCGGCTTCGGCCTGCACCGGGCGCTGCTGACGGATGCCGGCTTCGACGACGGGGAGAGCGTCGAGCTGACCTGGCGCGGGGAACTGGCGGGCTGGTCCGGCGCGGACGCGGTGATCCGGGTGTGCGAGCCGGGCCGGCCGGACCGGTAAAAAAAAAAGGTTCATCGCGCATTTCCGGGAAAAGCGGCGCGGATTTTCAGGAAGAAGTATTCCTGGTCGCGGAATCCATAGGCCATGCGCTTGATGACCTTGA
>JAQVKR010000131.1 GCA_028694565.1 Gammaproteobacteria bacterium
ACCAAGCCCGATCCCATCGGCACCCCCGACATCCTCCTGCTGGTCTCCGAGGAGGTGGTGGTGTTCGACAACCTGAGCGGCAAGCTGTTCGTCATCACCCACGTGGACCCGGCGCTCGAGGACGCCTGGGTGCGCGCCCAGCGCCGGCTCGACACCCTGGTGCGGCGGCTGCGCAGCCAGCCCACCCCCCAGTACGCCTACGGGCGGACCGCGGAGCGGCGCGAGGTGGCGGAGGCCGATTTCGTCTCCGGCTTCACCCGGGCGGGCTTCGAGGCGGCGGTGGAGCGGGCCAAGGAGTACATCATCGAGGGGGACATCATGCAGGTGGTTCTCTCCCAGCGCCTCTCCATCCCCTACGCGGGCGCACCGCTCGATCTCTACCGGGCCCTGCGCAGCCTCAACCCCTCGCCGTACATGTATTTCCTCGATCTCTGCGGCTTTCAGGTGGTGGGCTCCTCGCCCGAGATCCTGGTGCGGGAGGAGGAGGGCATGATCACCGTGCGCCCCATCGCCGGCACCCGCCACCGCGGCGCCACGCCGGAGGAGGACCAGGCGCTGGAGGCGGAGCTGCTGGCCGATCCCAAGGAGCGGGCCGAGCACCTGATGCTCATCGATCTCGGCCGCAACGACGCGGGCCGGGTCTCCGAGACCGGCAGCGTGAAGGTCACCGAGCAGATGGTGGTGGAGCGCTATTCCCACGTGATGCACATCGTCTCCAACGTCACCGGCCGGCTGCGCCCGGAAACCACCTCGATGGACGCCCTGCGCGCCACCTTCCCGGCGGGCACGGTCAGCGGCGCGCCCAAGATCCGGGCCATGGAGATCATCGACGAGCTGGAGCCGGTCAAGCGCGGCATCTACTCCGGCGCGGTGGGCTACCTCTCCTGGCACGGCAACATGGACACCGCCATCGCCATCCGCACCGCGGTCATCAAGGACCAGACCCTGCACATCCAGGCGGGGGCCGGCATCGTCTACGACTCGGTGCCCGCGCTGGAGTGGGCGGAGACCATGAACAAGGGCCGGGCGGTGTTCCGCGCCGTGACCATGGCCGAGGGCGGGCTGGACGGGATCAACGGGTGAGGGCACGACCATGCTGCTGATGATCGACAACTACGACTCCTTCACCTACAACCTGGTGCAGTACTTCGGCGAGCTGGGGGCCGAGGTCCAGGTCTACCGCAACGACCAGATCACGCTGGAGGCGATCGAGGCGCTGGCGCCCGCCCACCTGGTCATCTCCCCCGGTCCCTGCACCCCCCGCGAGGCGGGCATCTCGGTGGCCGCGATCCGCCACTTCGCCGGGCGCATCCCCATCCTGGGGGTCTGCCTGGGGCACCAGAGCATCGGCGAGGCCTTCGGCGGAAAAGTCGTGCACGCCCGGGAGGTCATGCACGGCAAGACCTCGCTCATCCACCACGCCGACACGGGGGTGTTCCACGGTCTCGACAACCCGTTCGAGGCCACCCGCTACCACTCCCTGGTCATCGAGCGGGCGAGCCTGCCGGAGTGCCTGGAGATCACCGCCTGGACTGCGGACGCCACCGGCGCGATGGACGAGATCATGGGCGTCCGCCACCGGGAGTTGGCGGTGCAGGGCGTGCAGTTCCACCCCGAATCCATCCTCACCCGCCACGGCCACGACCTCCTGCGCAACTTTCTGGAGGGGGTTTGAGCTGGTCGTTTTCAAATTCTCACCACGAAGGCACGAAGGACGCGAAGATCAAGAAGAAGAACACCATAAGAGCGCCCATGGCGCTTGGCGGGTTGTCGAAGACAGATGCTGATTTCAGCTATCTTCTGCTTTTCTTCGTGATCTTCGTGACTTCGTGGTGAACCGGTACTGATTCAGGGGGAAACAACATGGACATGCAGGGTGCGATTCGGGCGGTGACCGAGCACCGCAACCTCACCCACGAGGAGATGGTGGAGGTGATGCGCCTCATCATGACCGGGGAGGCGACGCCGGCGCAGATCGGCGGTTTCCTCATCGGTCTGCGCATGAAGGGCGAGACGGTGGCGGAGATCGCCGCCGCGGCCCAGGTAATGCGTGAGCTGGCCACCCGGGTGGCGGTGGACGAGCCGCACCTGGTGGATACCTGCGGGACGGGGGGCGATGCCGCCCATACCTTCAACATCTCCACCACCGCCGCCATCGTGGCCGCCGCCGCCGGGGCGCGCGTGGCCAAGCACGGCAACCGCTCCGTCTCCAGCAGCACCGGCAGCGCCGATGTGCTGGAAGCCGGCGGCGTGCGCCTGGAGCTCTCCGCCGAGCAGGTGGCCGGGGCCATCCGCGAGGTGGGCGTCGGCTTCATGTTCGCCCCCATGCACCACGGCGCCATGCGCCACGCCATCGGCCCGCGCCGGGAGATGGGGGTGCGCACCCTGTTCAACCTGCTGGGCCCGCTGACCAACCCCGCCGGGGCGCCGAACCAGCTGCTGGGCGTCTTCAGCCGGCAGTGGGTGGAGCCGGTGGCCGAGGTGCTGCATTTCCTCGGCAGCCGCCACGTGCTGGTGGTGAACGCCGAGGACGGCCTCGACGAGATCAGCATCGGCGCGCCCACCTACGTGGCGGAGCTGAAGGACGGGCAGATCAGCACCTACACCATCACCCCCGAGGAATTCGGCCTCGAGCGTTCGCCGCTGGACAGCATCCGCGTCCACGACGCCGCCGGGAGCCTCGCCATGATGCGCTCGGTACTGGACAACCGGCCCGGCCCGGCCCGGGACATCGTGGCGCTCAACGCCGGAGCGGCCATCTACGTGGCGGGCCTGGCCGGGAGCCTGAGGCAGGGCGTGGAGCTGGCGCTGGCGGCCATCGCCAGCGGCGAGGCGCAGCACCGGCTCGAGGCGCTGGTGGACTACACCGCCCGCACGGCGGTCTCCTCATGAGCGGGGATACCCCCGATGTCCTGCGCCGGATCCTGGCCCGCAAGGCCGAGGAGGTGGCGGAGCGCTCCGGTCGCGTCGCCCTGGAGGCGCTGCGCGAGGGGGTCGCCGGCGCACCCGCGGCGAGGGACTTCGTGGGCGCCCTGCGCGGGCGCATCGCGGCGGGCCAGGCCGGCGTGATCGCCGAGATCAAGAAGGCCTCGCCCAGCAAGGGCGTTCTGCGCGCGGAGTTCCACCCGGCGGAGATCGCCGCCAGCTACGCCCGCGGCGGGGCGGCCTGCCTGTCGGTGCTCACCGACGTGGACTTCTTCCAGGGCGCCGACGCCTACCTGCGGGAGGCGCGGGCGGCCTGCGCGCTGCCGGTGCTGCGCAAGGATTTCATGATCGACCCCTACCAGGTCTACGAGGCGCGGGTGCTGGGGGCCGACTGCATCCTGCTCATCGTCGCCGCCCTGGACGATGCGAGGATGCGCGAGCTGGCGGAGCTGGCGCAGGCGCTGGGCATGGCGGTGCTGGTGGAGGTGCACGATGCCGCCGAGCTGGAGCGGGCACTCGCCCTCGCCACGCCCCTGGTGGGCATCAACAACCGCGATCTGCGCACCTTCGAGACCCGGCTGGAAACCACCCTGGAGCTGCTCGATCGCATCCCCGGCGACCGCATCGTGGTCACCGAGAGCGGCATTCTCGACCCCGCCGACGTCGCGCTCATGCGCGGGCACGGCGTCAACGCCTTCCTGGTGGGCGAAGCCTTCATGCGCGCCGAGGACCCGGGCGCGCGCCTGGCGGCGCTGTTCGGCATCGGGTAAGACCCGGAATAGACAGGATTCACAGGATAAGGACCAAAGGCGATTAACCGCAGATTACGCTGATTGTGCAGATTGTTCGTGGAGCTGGAGCGCCGGTTGCCTGAACGTGTATTCTGCCGTTCCGGGCCGAAGGACGTTTCAGGGAGGCGGTTCAAAGCGACTCAGCCGCCTGGTGAGCCGGTGGCCACGGGGCCGGGCGCGACAATCGGTTCGGAGAAGTAATCCGCGAACATGAATCCTGTCAATCGTGTAAATCCTGTCTATTTCAATATGAACTGCCGGCCCGGCTGCGCGGCGTGCTGCATCGCGCCTTCCATCTCCTCGCCCATCCCCGGCATGCCCGATGGCAAGCCGGCGGGGGTGGCGTGCGTGCAGCTGGACGGGGAGCTGCGCTGCCGGCTGTTCGGCCGTCCGGAGCGGCCCCGGGTGTGCGTGGCCCTGCGGCCCTCGGCGGAGATGTGCGGGGAGGATGCGGAGGCGGCCCGGGCGGGCCTGGCGCTGCTGGAGGCGCTGACCGCGCCTTGATGCAAATAGACAGGATTTACAGGATTGACAGGATAAGGACAAAAGCCGGTTTGGCTGAAGATTATGCTGCTTGCGCAGACTGTTCGTAGAGCCGGAGGGGTTGCCGCTTGACCTCGTGTTTTACCTTTTTGGACGGAATGAAGTATTAGCGAGGCAGTCCAAGGCGACGCACTTGCCTGGCTGTTGGTTGAACCGGCTGCTTCAGGCCCAGGCACCCAATCCGGGTCGGCGTAGTAATCCGCAGACAAGGAATCCTGTCAATCGTGTAAATCCTGTCTATTTAAAAAAACAATCAACGCGGCTGGAACACCACGATGGTCTTGCCGTGGGCGGTGATGAGCCCCTGCTCCTCGAGGCTCTTGAGCACCCGCCCCACCATTTCGCGGGAGCAGCCCACGATGCGTCCCAGCTCCTGGCGGGTGACGCGGATCTGGATGCCGTCGGGGTGGGTCATGGCGTCGGGCTCCTGGCACAGGTCGAGCAGCGCGCGGGCCACGCGGCCGGTCACGTCCATGAAGGCCAGGTCGCTCACCTTGCGGCTGGTGTTGCGCAGGCGCAGGGCCATCTGCGAGGCGAGCTGGAACAGGATCTCCGGGTCGTCGGTCACCAGCTTGCGGAAGTTGCTGTAGCTGATGAGCGCCACTTCGCAGGCGGTCTTGGCCCGGATCCAGGCGCTGCGGTTCGCCTCCTCCTGGAACAGGCCCATCTCGCCGAAGAAGTCGCCGGGATTGAGGTAGGCGAGGATGATCTCGCGGCCGTTCGGATCCTCGATGAGGACGCTTACCGAACCCTGGAGAATGAAATAGAGCGTGTCGGGCCTGTCCCCGGCACGGATGATGGTGTGTTTCGCCCCGTAGCGCCGGCGATGGCAGTGACTGAGAAAACGCTGGATGGCGTTGTCGGCTGGATTGTCACCCGGTTGCGCCATGTTGTTGTGTCTCCAAGAGTTGCGATCTGTGCGAGTATGCCACAGCCTCGATGGGGGCTTCCACGACTATGGCACGGCAACGGGATGGCTGTGCTAAGCTTCCGCCTTCTGCGGGGCGAGGAGGATAGCATGCAGGCGCGGGTCAAATGGGTGGAGGGTGCCGCCTTCGTTGGCGAGTCCGGCAGCGGGCACGCGGTGGTGATGGATGGCCCTCCCGACATGGGCGGGCGCAACTTGGGCGTGCGTCCGATGGAGATGGTGCTGCTGGGCATGGGCGGCTGCACCGCCTTCGATGTCGTGCACATCCTGAAGAAGGCGCGCCAGCCGGTAACCGACTGCGTGGTGGAGCTCAATGCCGATCGCGCCGAAACCGAGCCCAAGGTCTTCACCCGCATCCATGCCCACTTCATCGTCACCGGCGCGGGCCTCAAGGAGGCCCAGGTGGCGCGGGCCATCCAGCTCTCGGCCGAGAAGTACTGCTCCGCCTCCATCATGCTCGGCGCCACCGCCGAGATTACCCACGACTACGAAATCCGCGCCGCGGGCGCCTGAGCCCGATGTCGCGGGCCGGCGCCGGGGAGGGAATGGCATGAGCACGCCCCCGCGCCATCTGGGCCTGCGCCACCTGGCCCTGCAGGTGCGGAATCTCGCCGCCTGCGAGGCGTTCTACACCGGGCTGCTGCGGCTGCGGGTGGAGTGGCGCCCCGATCCGGACAACGTCTACCTGACCTCCGGCAACGACAGCCTCGCCCTGCACCGGGTGCCGGACCCGGCCGCGCCGTCCGCGGGGCAGCGCCTCGACCACCTCGGCTTCATCCTCCCCGATCCCGCCGCGGTGGATGCCTGGCACGGGTACCTGCTGGAGCGCGGCGTGAAGATGCGCGCCGGGCCCCGCTCCCATCGCGACGGTGCCCGCAGCTTCTACTGCGAGGATCCGGAGGGGAACGTGGTGCAGATGATTTATCATCCCCCTTTGGCCCCTGATCGTGGATAATTGCGCCCGCCGGCAGGAAATCCCCCGCAGCGGCTGCTAGTGTAGGAGGGGGCGCGCCGGTGCCGAACCTGCGGGTGGGACAGCCCCTCCGCCGGTAGTGATTCAGCGCAGTCGCGGGGCGGGCGGCGTCCAGGGGGTTCCCGGGCGTAGTATCAGGGTCCCTGCATCGGGAGGGTTCGAGGTTGGCCAAGACATCCAGAAAGCTGAAGCTCTACGGCTTCAACAATCTGACCAAGTCGCTCAGTTTCAACATCTACGATATCTGCTACGCGCCCACGCCCAAGCAGCGGCGCGAGTACATCGAGTACATCGACGAGATGTACAACGCCAAGCGCCTGACCCAGATCCTGACGGATGTGGCCAACATCATCGGCGCCAACATCCTCAACATCGCCCGCCAGGACTACGAGCCGCAGGGCGCCAGCGTCACCATCCTCATCTCCGAGGAGCCGCTGGCCTCCGAGCAACTCTCCAACACCGAGGCCCCGGGGCCGATTCCGGAGACCGTCCTGGCGCACCTGGACAAGAGCCACATCACGGTCCACACCTATCCGGAGAGCCATCCCGAGGACGGCATCAGCACCTTCCGCGCCGACATCGACGTCTCCACCTGCGGGCGCATCTCGCCGCTGAAGGCCCTGAACTACCTGATCCACGCCCTGGAGTCGGATATCGTCTACATGGACTACCGGGTGCGGGGCTTTACCCGGGATATCTCCGGCAAGAAGCATTTCATCGATCACAAGATCAACTCCATCCAGAACTTCCTGTCCCGGGACACCCGCGACCGCTACCAGATGATCGACACCAACGTCTACCAGGAGAACATCTTCCACACCAAGATGATCCTGAAGGACTTCGATCTCAACAACTACCTGTTCGGGATGGAGAAGGAGGATCTCTCGGTGCGCGAGGTGCAGCGTATCAAGAAGCTGCTGCGCTGGGAGATGCTGGAGATCTTCTACGGCCGCAACATGAACAAGCTGCCGAAGTTCATGGATTGATTCCCGCGGCGATGAAAAAGCCCGGCCGAACCGGCCGGGCTTTTTTCTGGTGCGCCCGGCAGGGCGCACCCACTTGGAGGTGCAAGTCCTCTACTCGCCCGGCAAGGGGAAGAGTTAGCTGAACGGCAAGGGTGTCGTGGGTAACTGCGAATCTGGAGGAAGCCGAAGGCAAAG
>JAQVKR010000132.1 GCA_028694565.1 Gammaproteobacteria bacterium
GGCGATGAGGCAGTTGGCCAGGTCCTCCACCTCGGGCTCGCGGGCCGCATTCTCGATGACCGTCGTGCCGCGCGCCAGGGCCGCGGCCATCATCAGGTTCTCGGTGCCGGTGACCGTCACGTTGTCGAGGAACAGGTGGGCCCCCTTGAGGCGGCCGTTCACGTGGGCGCGGATGTAGCCGTTCTCCACCCGGACCTCGGCCCCCATGGCCTCCAGCCCCTGCAGGTGCAGGTTCACGGGGCGGGACCCGATGGCGCAGCCGCCGGGCAGGGAGACCTCCGCCCGGCCGAAGCGGGCCAGCAGCGGCCCCAGCACCAGGATGGAGGCGCGCATGGTCTTCACCAGCTCGTAGGGCGCGCTGAAGTTGTCGACGCTGCTGGTGTTGGCCTCGATGCTCATGCGCTCGTCCACCATCAGCTCCACGCCCATGCCGCCGAGCAGCTCCATGGTGGTGGTGACATCCTGGAGGTGCGGCACGTTGCCGATGGTGACCGGACCGTCGGCCAGCAGGGTGGCGGCGAGGATGGGCAGCACCGAGTTCTTGGCGCCGGAGATGCGGATGGTGCCGTCGAGGGGCACGCCACCGGTGATAATCAACTTGTCCATGGAGTCTCGTACTTAAATCCGGCTCGCGCGGCACCCCGACCGGGAACTGCGGTCACGACCATCGGTTTCGGATGCGGCCGGGGCCGCTCCACCAGTTACCGCTCCGGACCCTGGCTTCCGCCCGGAGCAATCAAAAGGGGGCGGCGCATCAGCCCCGGGGCTGATGCGCCGCCCCGCCCGGTCCGCATCTGCCGGCCGGACGACTCAGCCGCCCTGCGCCGCCTCCGCTGAGGTGGCGGTCTTCAGGTTGAGGGCGTGGATGGTGCCGTTGATGATGCGATCGCCCAGGGTGGCGAAGACCATCCGCTGCCGCTCCAGGGAGCGCTTGCCCTCGAAGTCGTCGCACACGACCGTGGCCTCGAAGTGGCTCCCGTCGCCGGTGACCTGGGCGGTGCTGCCCGGGAGGCCGGCCTCGATCAGGCGCTTGATTTCCGCGGGATCGAACATGGCTTTCTCCTGTCTCGCCTCACGCGCTATGCCCGCGCGTTTCATTATTTTCGGGAATCGGCCGCCTCCAGCGCGCCCGGCCCCCCGTGACAAGGGTGGGATCATATAGGAAACAGCCGTCGCGGCGAAACCTCGCGCCGCCGGCCGGGATGTTTCATCTCAGGGGCTCGGGGGCGGAGGACCGGGGAGGGATGCCGTTGGCGCCCGGCCCACCCGGCCTTCCTCGCGTCATTCGCCCGGGAATACAGGCACTTGCCCACTGAACAGGGCCGTGGGCCCCGTCCGTGGCGGGAGCCGCCGCCGCGCGGCCGGCGGACCTCAGGCGAGCCCGAGGATCTCCTCCAGGCCGCTGATCCGGGCGATGGAGAGCAGTTGCTCCGGCACGCCGGTGAAAACGGGCGCCCGCCCCTGGCGGCGCCCCTCGCGGACCCACTCCACCAGCAGCGCCAGCCCCGCGCTGTCCACCCGGACCACCCCGGACAGATCCAGCGTCGGCGTCCCGTCGCCGGAGAAGAGCCCGCGCCCCGACTCCAGGACCTCCGGAACCGTGGCGAAGCCCAGCTCGCCCTGGAGCCGGAAGGAGCCGTCGGCGGCCCGTTCGAGGGTAAGGTTGCTCACTTGCCGCCGTGGTTGCGCTGCTGCAGGTTCGCGATCAGGCCGTCGATGCCGGATTTGCGAATCTCGCTGGCGAAGCTGGCGCGGTAGTTGGTCACCAGGCTGATGTTGTCGATGACCACGTCATAGACCTTCCAGCCGCTGTCCGCCCGGTACAGGCTGTAGTTGATGGGAATGGGGTAGCCGCCGGGCTGCTGCACCTCGGTGCGCACCAGCACGTCCCCGTCCGTCTCGCTGCCGCGCATGGGCAGGTAGGCGATCTTCTGGTCCGTGTACTCCCACAGCGCCTTGCTGTAGGTGCGCACCAGCATAGCCTGGAACTCGTGGGCGAAGCGCCCGCGCTGGTCCGCGTCCGCCTGGCGCCAGTACTTGCCCAGCACCAGCCGCGACATGCGCTCGAAGTCGAAGTGGGGCAGGACCACGGCATCCACCAGATCGTAGAGCTTCTGGGGCTCGGACTGGTAGGCCTCCCGGTTCTGCTTGAAGGTGTCCAGGATCCGATCGGCGGTGTCCCGCACCAGCTCGGTGGGCCCCATGGAGGCCTGCGCCGTCGCGCCGCCGAGCAGCAGCAGCGCGGCGGCCAGCCAGTGAATCACGGTTCTCATTGTTGTTGCTCCGTCGGCAAATCAGATTCGGTCATACATTGGACCACCGGAAGGGGCGATGTCACTCCGCGGCCGCGCCCTCCTGGGCCTTGCTGAACAGGAACTGCCCCACGATCTGCTCCAGCACCAGGGCGGACTGGGTGAGCTTGATCTCGTCACCGTCCTTCAGAAAGCGCAGATCGCCGCCCGGGTCGAGCCCGATGTACTGCTCGCCGAGCAGGCCCGCGGTGAGGATGCTCGCCGAGGTGTCGGCCGGCAGCTTGTCGTACTGGGGATCGATGTTCATGGTGACCACGGCCTGGTAGGTCTCGCTGTCGAAGCCGATGCCCGACACCCGGCCGACCAGCACGCCGGACATGCGCACCGGCGAGCGCACGGTGAGCCCCCCGATGTTGTCGAAATGGGCGCTGACGGCATAGCCGCTCTCCGCCTTGAAGGTGCTGAGATTGCTCACCTTCATCGCCAGCATGAACAGGGCGGCGAGGCCCGCGGCGACGAACACACCGACGCCGATCTCCACCGTTCTCGAATGCAGCATTTACACGCCTCCGAACATGAGTGCCGTGAGGACGAAGTCCAGGCCCAGCACCGCCAGGGCCGTGTGCACCACGGTGCGGGTGGTGGCACGGCTCACCCCTTCCGAGGTGGGCACCGCGTCATAGCCCTCGAACAGGGCGATCCAGGTGGCCACGAAACCGAACACGGCGCTCTTGATCACGCCGTTGACGATGTCCTCGTAGAAATCCACTTTCGCCGTCATCTGCGACCAGAAGGCGCCGTCGTCCACGCCCAGCAGGCCGACACCGACGAACCAGCCCCCGAACACGCCCACGGCGCTGAAGATGGCCGCCAGCAGGGGCATGGAGATGAACCCGGCCAGGAACCGCGGGGCCACCACCCGGCGCAGCGGGTCCACCGCCATCATCTCCATCCCGGCCAGCTGCTCGGTCGCCTTCATCAGCCCGATCTCGGCGGTCAGCGCCGAGCCGGCCCGGCCGGCGAACAGCAGCGCGGTGACCACCGGCCCCAGCTCGCGCACCAGGGACAGGGCCACCACCACGCTCAGCGCCTCCTCGGAGCCGAAATCGACCAGGGTATTGTAGCCCTGCAGGCCGAGCACCATGCCCACGAACAGGCCGGAGACGGTGACGATGAGCAGCGACAGCACGCCCACCGAATAGACCTGCTGGACGACCAGGCGGAGGCGGAACAGCAGGCCCGGGGTCCCCATCAGCACGTAGAGCAGGAACAGGTGGCCCCGGCCGAGGCGCTCGAACATGCCCAGGGCCCAGCGGCCCAGGTTCTGGAGGGTGTCCATCAGCGTACCGCTCCGCTCTTGGAGGCGCGCCCGAAAGCGCCATGGCCGCGTTGCGGCGCCGGACGCGGAAGCAGCGCCGCGCCCTGTCCCGGCGCTTTCGGGGCGGCGCTGAAAACACCTCCGGGAGTGCGGCGGTACATCTAGCCCGCCCCCAGCAGATCGTCGGCGAAATCGGGCGCCGGGTAGTGGAACGGCACCGGCCCGTCGGGCTCGCCGTGCATGAACTGGTTGACCCAGGGCGAACGCTCCCGGTCCAGCGCCTCCGGGGTCCCCTGGGCCACCACCTTGCCGCCGGAGATGAGATAGATGTAGTCGGCGATGCCGGCGGTCTCGGCCACGTCGTGGGAGACCACCACGCTGGTCAGCCCCAGGGCGTCGTTGAGCAGCCGGATCAGCTTCACCAGCACCCCCATGGACATGGGGTCCTGCCCCGTGAACGGCTCGTCGTACATGATCATCATCGGGTCCAGGGCGATGGCGCGCGCCAGCGCCACGCGCCGGGCCATGCCGCCGGAGAGCTCGCTCGGCATGAGATCGCGCGCCCCCCGCAGCCCCACCGCCTCCAGCTTCATCAGCACCAGGTCGCGAATCAGCGCCTCGCCCAGGCGGGTGTGCTCGCGCAGGGGGAAGGCGACGTTGTCGAACACCGTCAGGTCGGTGAGCAGCGCCCCGCTCTGGAACAGCATGCCCATGCGCTTGCGCAGGTCGAAGAGCTGGTCGCGGCGCAGGCGGGGCACTTCCTGGCCGTCGACGCGGATGGAGCCCGAAAGCGGACGCAGCTGGCCGCCGATGAGGCGCAGCAGGGTGGTCTTTCCGGTGCCGCTCGGCCCCATGATGGCCGTCACCTTGCCGCGGCGCAGATCGAGGTCGATCCCATCGAAAATCATCCGGTCGCCGCGGGCGAAGCTCAGCCCCCGGATCTCCACCAGATTGTCGCTGTCCCTGCTCATGCCGAACCGGCGTGCCCCGTATCGTGTTCAGAAAGCGCCGGAACCCGCGGCGCGGAAGCAAAAAAGTCGGGAAATCATAACCGATCGACGCAACACCGGAAAGCGACCGGATCCCGCTTCAGCCCATGAGCTCGGCCAGTCCGCGCAGTTGGCCCAGCACTCCGGCGGGCGGCGGCGTGCCGGCCACCACCAGCACCCCTTCCCCGGCGCCCATCGCCGCGGCGAAACCCCGCAGCAGCGCCCCGAGCCCGGGGGCCGGCAAATCCGCCGGTGGCTCGCACCAGCCGAGCCCGGCCGCCGTCGCGGCGGGCCAGGGCCGGTCGGGCCGCCAGCACGGCCGCAGGCCGCGGGCCGCGGCCTCCTCCGCCGGCCCCAGCCACCAGGCCGGCGCCGCCGGCAGGTCCGCCACGCCCCACGGGGCGCCGGGCGGCACGAGGAAGCCGCCCAGCCGCTGGCCGAGGACCGCGCAGCGTGCCGCCGCCTGCCCGCCGGCCTCCAGGGGCAGCTCCACCAGGAAGCGGAACGACGGCGCCGTCTCGCCGGCCCAGTGGGCCAGCTCCCGTCCGGTGGCGCCCAGGGCCAGCGGCGCCGGCACCACCACCGCCGGAAACGCGTTGGCATAGTAGGCCAGCCGCCACTCCTCGGGCAGATCCGCCGGATAGAAGCCGCCCTCCCAGCCCGGATGGTCCCAGCCGTAAGCCGCGATGCGCATCCCCGCCTCCCAAGGTTGCAATGCCTGGCCCAGTCACATTCTAATGTCCGGCCCGGAACCCAGGTAGCGTGACCCATGAACCTCGACACATCCAGCGAGTCGCCCGAAGGGAGCGCCCGGCACGGCGCCGCGCCGCCTGCCGCGCACCGCGCCCTGCCCATCCCGGAGGCCCCGGCCGCGCCGGAATCCACGGAGCACGGCGCCAGCCTCCTCATGCCATGACCCTGTCGATCCTCGCCGTCATCGCCGGATTCGTCCTGCTCGTCCTGGCCGGCGATCGCTTCGTCACCGGGGCGGCGGCCCTGGCCCGGAACCTCGGGGTCGCGCCCCTCATCATCGGCCTCACCATCGTGGCCTTCGGCACCTCGGCCCCGGAAATGGCCGTTTCGGCCACCGCCGCCTGGGTGGGCAACCCGGGCCTGGCCATCGGCAACGCCATCGGCTCCAACATCGCCAACATCGGCCTGGTGCTGGGTCTCACCGCCCTCATCCAGCCCCTGCACGTCCATTCCAACACGCTGCGCCGGGAGTTCCCGGTGCTGCTCGCCATCACGCTGCTCACCCTGGCGCTGCTGCTCGACGGCGAGCTCGGCCGGCTCGACGGCGTGGTGCTCATCGCCGGGCTGGGGCTGATGATCCACTGGATGGTGGGCATCGGCCGCGCCAGCCGGATCTCCGACCCGATGACCGCCGAGTACGCCGAGGAGGTCCCCCAGGGCATGCCCACCGCCACCGCCCTGCTGTGGCTCGCCCTCGGCCTGGCGCTGCTCCCGCTGAGCTCGCGGCTGCTGGTGTGGGGCGCGGTGAACATCGCCACGGGGTTCGGCGTGAGCGATCACGTGGTGGGCCTGACCGTGGTGGCCATCGGCACCAGCCTGCCGGAGCTGGCCGCCTCCGTGGCGGGCGCGGTGAAGCGCGAGCACGACATCGCGCTGGGCAACATTCTCGGCTCCAACATGTGGAACCTGCTGGCGGTGCTCGGGCTGCCCGGGCTGATCCAGCCCACCCGCCTGGAGCCGGCGGTCATGATCCGGGACTTCCCGGTTATGCTAATCTTCACCATCGCCCTGTTCGCCATGGCCTACGGCTTCCGCGACGGCGGCCGCCTCACCCGTGCGGAGGGCGGCCTGCTGCTCGGCGGCTTTGCCGGCTACATGGCCGCCCTGGTCCTGACCGGGGCATGAGCCCGCGCAGCAACGGCAGGCAGCGAAGCGCGAACCGCCACCCAGACCCGGAGAACCCGTGAGCACCGCCGCGACCCCCCCTTCCGCCGCGACCGAGGATCGGCGCCTGATCGAACTGGGACTGGCCGTCATCCGGGCCGAAACCGACGCGCTGGCGGATCTCGCGGAACGCATCGACGGGAACTTCGCCCGGGCCTGCCGCTACCTGCTCGGCTGCGCCGGCCGGATCGTGGTCATCGGGATGGGCAAGTCGGGCCACATCGGCAGCAAGATCGCCGCCACGCTGGCGAGCACCGGCAGCCCCGCCTTCTTCGTCCACCCGGGCGAGGCCAGCCACGGCGACCTGGGCATGATCACCCCCCATGACGTGGTGCTGGCCCTGTCCAACTCCGGCGAGACCGAGGAGATCCTCACCATCCTGCCGCTCATCAAGCGCCAGGGCGTGCCGTTGATCACCCTCACCGGCAATCCGGCCTCCACCCTGGCGCGCAACGCGGAGGTGAACCTGGACGTGGGCGTGGCCCAGGAGGCCTGCCCCCTGGGACTCGCCCCCACCTCGAGCACCACCGCGGCGCTGGCCATGGGCGATGCGCTGGCGGTGGCGCTGCTGGAAGCGCGCGGCTTCACCGCCGAGGACTTCGCCCGCTCCCACCCCGGCGGACGGCTGGGACGGCGGCTGCTGCTGCTCATCGGGGACATCATGCGCACCGGCGACAACCTGCCCATGGTGCCCGAGCAGGCCCTGCTCAGCGACGCCCTGCTGGTGATGACCCGCCAGGGCCTGGGCATGACCGTGGTGGTGGGCGAGGCCCGCGAGGTGCTCGGGGTATT
>JAQVKR010000133.1 GCA_028694565.1 Gammaproteobacteria bacterium
CCGGCCCCATCCCGGCGCCCGGCCCCATCCCGGCGCCCGGCCCCATTCCGGCACCCGGTCCCATTCCGGCACCCGGTCCGATTCCGGCGCCCGGCCCCATTCCGGCGCCCGGTCCCATCCCGGCGCCCGGTTCCATTCCGGCGCCCGATCCGCTTTCCGGCCCCATCGCCTGTCCCGCGCCCACGTCCGTCCCGACATCCGGCAGCATGCCCATTTCACGCTGGGCCTGCTCCAACTCCGCGGGCGTCACCACCTCATCGCCATCGATATCGAACTCATTGAACTGGGGGCTGCGGGCAAGGGGGCGCCCCACCTGCCCCCGAACCGCCAGGCGCCGGTTGCGGATGACGTTGAACTCCTGCCCGGTGATGCTGCCGTCGCCGTCGAGGTCGTAGACCGAGAAGGGCAGGGGACCGGTGGGCGGCAGCGGCTCGGGCTCGGCGGCATGGGACGCATGGCACAGGGGGACGCCGGCGCAGAGAAGCAGGGCCAGCGAGCAGAAAGACGGGAGTTTCATCGGAACGGCTCCGGAAAATGACCGCGGAACGACATGTCCAGCGACGGTATGACAGTTTGCCATACCGGACAACAGGGAATTGGGTAACAAGCATAGACCACCTCCGGCCGGCCGTCCCGGGTAGCCGGCCGGAGGCGGCGGGCGCGGGGTATCAGCGGCTGCCGATTTCGCCCTGGAGCACGCCGGCCATCAGGCGCCGGAACGCCTCGCCGTCGAGGTGGACCAGATCCTCGTGATCACCGGCCTCGAACCAGATCTCCGGGGCGGCGAGGAGGCGGTCGTCGACCACCGCCGGCAGGCCGTAGGCGGCCGCCACCGGCGGCACGGCGCCGACCGCGCAGTCGGGGAACATGCGTGCGATCTCCGCCTCGGTGGCGAGCCCCAGAGGGCGTCGCAGCAGGTTGTGGATGCGCGAGAGGTGCAACCGCTCGCTGGCGGGCACCGCCGCCAGCAGGTAGCCCTCGTCGTCCTCCAGGATCACCGCCTTGGCCAGTTGCCCGGCGGGGATGCCGGAGACCGCCGCGGTGGCGCGGCTGTCCCCGGTGTGCGGGTGGGGGATCACCTCGTAGGGAATGCCCTTCAGCTCGAGGTAGTCCCGGAGCTGCGCGGAGATGGCCATGTTCACCTCCCCCGTGACTGGCACGGGTCAGTTCGCCCTAGCTGATTACTCAACTATAGACGCTGGGGCCGGGATTGAAACGCAATCCCGGCCCGCTCCGCGCGCCGGGGCTACTCCGCCGTCCTGGCCGCACCCCCCTCCTCCGCGGCCCAGACTTCGCGGGAGAGGATCGCCGCGCCGTAGGCGGTGGTGATCTGGGCGATGTCGGGGATGATCAGATCCCGCATCAGCTCCTCGCGGATCGCGGTCACCAGGCCGTGATTGAGGGCCGGCCCGCCGTCGAAGTAGACCTGCTCCTCGATGCCGACGCGCCGGGCCAGGCGGACGGTGCGGCGGGCGATGGAGTAGTGCACGCCCGCCACCACCTCCTCCTTGCTGTAGCCGCGGGCCAGCAGGCCGATGATCTCCGACTCGGCGAACACCGCGCAGGTGCTGTTGATGGTGGGCGGCGCGCCGTCCAGCCGGACGTGGTACTCGCCCAGCTCCTCCAGGTCGATCTCCAGGTTGCGGGCCACCATCTCCAGGAAGCGGCCGGTGCCCGCGGCGCACTTGTCGTTCATGGCGAACTGCACCACGTTGCCGTCGCCGTCTATGCGGATGGCCTTGGAGTCCTGGCCGCCGATGTTGATGATGGTCCGCACCGTGCCGTAGGGGGCGCCGGCCCTGAGGGCGCCCACGGCGTTGGCGGTGATTTCGCTGATGGCCTCGTCGGCGTCGCGGTAGAGCTTGCGGCCATAGCCGGTGGCGGTCACGAAGGCGATCTGCCCCCGCTCCATGCCGCTCTCCTGCAGCAGCCGCTGGAAGGCCTCCTGGGCGTTGCGGTGGAACTGCCCGCCGCTGGGACAGGTGCTGGAGGCCACCAGCCGCTCTTCCCTGTCGATGAGGGCGATCTTGATGGCGGTGGAGCCGATGTCGATGCCGGCGAAATGTTTCATCGACTCCGCCTCCTTCGCGAGCGCAGCGACTCGATGAACGCCTCCACCCGGGTGGAGAGCTGGCCCACGTCGTCGGGACTGTAGTCGGTCTCCACGTAGAGGCAGGGCAGCCCGGCCTCGGCCAGGGCGCGGCTGACGGAGTGGTGCTCCATCTCGTAGACCTGGCAGCCGGCGAAGGCCTGGTAGACGACGCCGTCCACCGCGTGGGTGCGGGCCAGATCCAGCAGCCGGCGCAGACGGTCCCCGTTGCTGGTGAAGATGGGGCAGGTGCACGGCTTCAGGTAGCGGTCGGCCACCGCGTCCACCATGTCGTAGAGGTTCCACTCGTCCACGCTGACCGCGTCGTTGAGCATGCGGTTGGCCGAGCAGGTCTCGTCGGCCACGATGACCCCGCCCGCCTGCTCCACGAGCACCGGGATCTTGAGGTTCGGGAACACGGGCGGCGATCCGGTGAAGAGGATCCGCGGCGCCCGCCGCAGGGCGGCCGAGACGCCCGCCTCGCGGCGCGCCTCGAGCTCCGCCACGAGAGCGTCGACCGCCCCGGTCCAGCGCTCCAGGTCGTCGAAGAAATAGGCGTTGGTCACCAGGAACGCATCCTTGCCCAGCAACAGCGCCGGCGACTCGGCGCGCAGGCGCTGGAGCCGGCGGTAGGCGGCCTGGGCGCGGCTGACGGCGCGAATCGACTCGCGCAGCGAGGTGCGGGTCACGCGGCCGCCGGTCATGCGCTCGGCGGCGCGCACGAAGTCGCGCACCGAGGCGCGCCAGAAGGCGCGGGCGGGCTCGCTGTCCTTGGAGGGCGGGAACTCCAGGTGGTGTACCTGGCAGCCCAGGTCCTCCATCATCTGGCCGGCCTTCTTCTTCTGGTCGCAGGTGGTGAGGTTGACCACCCGGTCCAGGGTTTCGAGCCAGGCCGGCCGCTCGTCCTGCAGCAGGCCGAGGGTCGCCTTCACCAGCGAGCAGGACTTGGCCGGCATGAAGTCCGCCCCCGCCTGGTCGAAGGCGTGGGAGCCGCTGCACAGCCGCACCGGGATGCCGCCCGCCGCGCGGACGATCTCGTCGGGCACCTGCACGCAGGTGGTGCCGACGAGCGTCCCCTCGGGCTGGGCCCGCTCACCCTCGCAGTAGACCCGGTGGAACAGCTTGTAGAAGTAGTCCATCGCCGCCGGGTTGTCGGGAAACTCCCGCTCCAGGGTGGCCAGCGCCTGGGCGGACTCGCGAATCTGCTGGGCGAGGACGGCGGCGCGCCGCCCGCCCTGGGGCACCGCGCTCATTCGCCACCCCGCCGCTGCTGCCGCCGGAAGAAGCCTTCCTCGGTGGCCTCGTAGACGGGAATACCCATGAAGGTGGCCTTGAGACAGCCCTCCTCCGGACAGGCGGCGACACACTTCAGGCACATCATGCAGTCGTCCTCGATCAGGATTTTCCGTTCCACATCGTCGGCGATGGCCTTGATCTGCATGTCGCAGACCCGGTAGCAGTCGCCGCAGCGGGTACACTTGTCCCCATCCTTGCGCAGTTTCAGCAGGGCGATGTTGGAGAACAGCGCCTGCAGTGCGCTCATGGGGCAGAAGAAGCAGAAGAAGCGCTTGTTGACGAGCGCGCCGACGAAGAAGATGCCCAGGATCGCCATGCCCAGGCTGGTCATGACCAGGGCGGTCACCGTGCTGAAATCGAGCGTCCACTGGGAGAAGTCGCCGGTGAAGGCGGGGATGACCATGCGCGCCGGGCAGATGGTGCAGAAGGGGGTGGCCATGTCCTCGGGGACGTGGGGCAGCCCCTCCACCGGGTTGCTGATGGCGAACGGGATCAGGATCAGCAGCACCAGCAGGATGTACTTCACCTTCTTCAGCCGGGTGAAGCTCTCCAGGCTGTAGACCGAGTAGCGCAGCCGCAGCCGCCGGCGCAGGGCGGTCATCCAGTCCTGGATGGCGCCGAGCGGGCAGACGTAGCCGCACCAGGCCTTGTTCAGCACCAGCAGCCAGGCGAAGAAGGTCAGGAACCCCGTCACCAGCCCCAGTGCACGCCAGCTGAACAGGCTCTCCCAGGGGATGTGGGTCTGGTGCTGCAGCGGCAGCAGGTAGCAGACGCCGCCCCGGCCGGCGTCGTTGAAGCCGCAGGCGAACACCGGCAGCGAATTGCCGAGATCGATGTAGAGATAGCCGCTGTAGACCAGCAGGACGAAGGCGAAGAGCTGGAACCAGGTGCGGAAGCGCTGGATGTCCACGCCATTGACGAACGCCCTAAGCCTTTTCATCGAACGTCTCCCGCCGCTCGGGGCGCCGCTGCCGCAGCCGGTAGTGGTAGACCCCGCCCACCGAGAGGGTGGCCGCCAAGAGCATCACCCCCAGCCCGTAGAGATAGGACTGGTACTCCGGCTCGGCGGGATAGTAGGTGCCGGCCAGCGTTGCGCTGTAGTGCGCCTGCGCATAGGGGCGCCCGTCGAGCTCGCCCTCCAGGGGCCGCCGGTACTCGGCGAGGACCAGGTAGTCCTGGCGCCGGCGCTTGTCGAACTCCGGCCAGTCGGTGAAGTAGTCGCGGACCATCCGGAACTCCGCGCGCCCGTCCGGACCGGTGATCACGGTCTTGCCCCAGCCGGTGTTGGAGATCAGGCGAACCTCGGCCCCGGCCACCGGCTCGCCCTGGTTCAGCGCCAGGAAGGCGATGGGCTCACCCGAGGCGGCGCGGCTGTGGAAATCCTCGTCCGGCTTGCGTTCACGCACCAGCTCGAAGGGCACGCCGGCGGTGACGCGGGGCGGCATCCGCCCCTCGGTGAAGCGCCGATCATGGCCGTTGGCGCAGCTGTGCATCAGCACCTCGGCCTTCACCACCCGGGTCTCCAGGGTTCCGTCGCGCACCTCGCGGCTCAGGAGGTAGGCGTTGTAGAAGCCCTCCTCCGGCATCTCGAAGCGGATCCCGCCGCCCGCCTCCGCGCTGAAGGGCTTCGGCGCCACCGGCTCCCGCTCCGGGCCTTCCGCAACCACCTCGCCGGCCGGCATGGGCAAATAGGACGCATGGGCCGGATCGTCGCCGGCGCGCAGCCACAGCCGCTTGACGGAGACCCCGCCGCGGCCGCGCTCAACCAGCCCGCCATGGGCCCGGAGGGTCTTTTCCGTCCATTCGGCGGTGGGCGGGAGATCGGAGAACCAGAGCGGTTCGGTGGCCGCCGCGAGGGCGGGCAACAGCAACAGGGGCGCCAGCGGCAGAGCGCCGCGGAATTCTGGCATGGGCGAAGACTCCATGGATGCATGAACCGGGCGGCGCCGCCGGGCGGCGGCCGTCCACCTCAACCCGGAGACTCAGCAAGGACCACGCCAGACCGCAAGCCACTGATAGTTGGAGGAACAGGCCTCCCGGGGCGGGAGCAATGTGCGTTATTTCGCACAACGAAAAGCGTCGATGTCGTCATCTGGCGCAACCGCCGGAGGCGTGGTTCCACACGCGGGCGGGGTGGCGGCCGACGCTGGGCGGCGCCCGGCGAAGGGACGATCCGGCGCGCGGGAGGGTCCCGCGCCGGGCGGTGGGCAAGCGCCCGGCGACCCCGCCCCGGTCCCGGTGCATATCCCCCCTCTCCACCACCATGCGCGCCTGCCGGGGCCCCATGGGGGCCCACCACCAAACGCGACATGCCTTTGTTTCTATTGGAAAAAACCAAAAGATCCGATCTGGCACGCTCCCTGCTGGAGAGGATGCAACAGCGTTGGCGCTGCCGAAACACCCCCCGAACCCGCACCCATAGAGGAGCAGACACCATGAAAACCCTGACCCTGGCGATTTTCCTTCTGGCGCTGACCAGCGGCGCGGCCCTTGCCGGGCAGCGCGGCAGCATCAGCACCGATCTGATCTACGGCGGCGGACTCGCCCACCTCCAGGAGGCCCCCTACCAGGCCCCGGGGGCTCACCGGGTGGACCGTGGGCAGATTGACACCAGCATGATCTACGGTGGACCGGAGGCGCAGCCCCGCCCGAACGCCTGGCAGGCGCCCGGTCCGCACGTGGTCGACCGCCAGCAGATCGACACCGACCTGCTCTACGGCGGCATGTCCTGACACCCGCCCGGCACAGCGGGCCGGGCGGCTGATGCCGCAGCGGAACCGCGCCACGGGCGTTCGGAAAAAAGAAGGGGGCCGGCTTCGCCGGCCCCCTTCCGGTCCATCTCGCGCTGCGGCCCGCCGTGTGCTCCGACCTTCCCTGTGGCCGGCCCGTCCGCATTTCCCTGAACATCCCTGTAGAGAAGTCCCTTTCGCTCTCGCGGCAACGTCACTGTGCCGGTATCCGGAGTCGCGGGGCGGCACGCAGCGATCCGCCGACGATTGGGAGGGGGCGCGCCGGCGAAATCACGCCGCGCCGCGCCAGACCCCGAATGACTCCCTGTTTCACCGGGTGCGGAGAACCCCGGTCAGTCCCTCACCTCCGGCGAGCCGGACGCCGACCCTTACTGCTGCGCGGGCTCGCTGGTCTCGAAGGCGCTGAACTCGGCGGCATCCAGGCTGCCGTCCTTGTTGGCGTCGGCCGCCTCCCACAGGGCGGCGACATCCTCGCGCACGGCGCCCTCTTCCTTGCTGATCAGGCCGTCATGGTTGGTATCCAGCTGCTCGAAGGCGGTGGCCGGGGCCTGGGCCTTCTCCTCCTGGCCGGTGGCGAACGCGGCGCCGGAGGCGAGGGCGAGGATCAGGGCGGCGGATGCGAACTTGATGTTGGTCATGGCTTTCTCCTTGCTTGGATCTGATAGTGGCCGCGGATGAGATATCGCGGCCCTCCGTGACCCCGGATTCCGGGAATTCTCGCCAGGACCCATGGCAACCCCCGTGCCAACCCGGTTTTTTCCCAGATGAATTAGCGGGATAGGGGAAGACGGGGGGAGAGGACCGGACGGTGGCCGGGCGCCGGGCACCCGCAACCGTCGCCGGATGGCGACAAATCCTGGCGCGGCATGCCGCAACTGGCTGAAAATACTCGAACCAGGGTGTCGCGATACGACGACATCCACCACAGGGGAGCGCGGACGTGAAGCGTACGGGGAGATGCTTCCTGCTGCTGGGCTGCATCCTCGCCGGGGCGGCGGGGGGGCAGGAGTTCGGCACCACTGTCCCCATGACGGGCAAGGGGCTCGCTACCTATTACGTCAGCGCCGAGGTGGCCGAACTCACCGCCACCGACTTCCTGGTGGACACCGG
>JAQVKR010000134.1 GCA_028694565.1 Gammaproteobacteria bacterium
CGGACGGCTTCGAGTGGTGGATTCAGCGCATGCGCACCCAGCTGGTCCTGTTCGACCTGGTGCGCATCGATCATTTCCGCGGTTTCCAGGCGTTCTGGGAGATCCCGGCCGGGGAGGAGACCGCAGTGAACGGTCACTGGCGCGAGGCGCCGGGAGACGCCCTGTTCAGGGCGCTGGATAAAGCCCTGGGGCCCTTGCCGGTGGTGGCCGAGGACCTCGGCACCATCACCCCCGAGGTGCACGCGCTGCGCACGGAGCACGGCCTGCCGGGCATGCGGGTGCTGCAGTTCGCCTTCGACGGCAACCCGGGCAATCCCTACCTGCCCCACAACCACGCCCGCGACACCGTGGTCTATACCGGAACCCACGACAACGACACCACCGGCGGCTGGTTCGAGAGTCTCGATCCGGCGCTCCGGAGCCGCATCCTGGACTACCTGGGGGAGCCCCGCGATCCGATGCCATGGGCCCTCATCCGGGCGGCGCTCGCCTCGGTCTCATGCCTGTCGATGATTCCGATGCAGGATGTCATGGAGCTCGGCAGCGCCCACCGCATGAACGTCCCCGGCGTCTCCGACGGCAACTGGCAGTGGCGCTTCGAATGGTCGCAGGTGCCCGGGGGAGCCGCCGGCCGCCTGCGCCACCTCACCGCCCTGTACGGCCGGCTGCAGGGATAGCGGCCGAACCGCGGCTTGTTGTCCAAGCGGCGCGGAACACGGCGGCCGGAACCGGTCAGGCAGGCGTGCCAGGGAGCGAGCGCCGCGCGCCGCGGCGGCTCGCCCGCCCGGCCATTCGTTCAGCGCGCCCCCGGCGCCCCCCGCCGCGGGAAAGGCCAATCCCGTCCGGCGGCGGCCATGCCCCGCCGGTTCAGACCCACAGCATGCAGCCGAGCTCGAAGCGGTGGCTCAGCAGGCGGTGGTAGGGATAGGCGCGCAGCTGGTAGTACTGCAGGCCCGGCAGGGTGGGGGAGAGGTCGAGGGTGAACAGGGCCTGGCCCTGGGCATCGGTCTCCCGCGCGGTGAGCTGGTACTGGTCGTGGATCAGGAGCTCGCCGCGCTCGCCCTCGGTGCCCACCAGGCACTCCACCACGATGTCATCGCTGGTCAGTCCGCCGAGCTCGACGCCGACGTGGACGGGCAGCGTCTCACCGGCGCGAATCTTCGCCGGCGGGGGATCCCGGCGCGAAACGCGAACCCCCGGCCACAGCTTGTGCACCCTCGATTTCCAGGCCGCCAGCTCCCGGGCCCCGGCGGCGTCTTCCGCCAGCAGGCGGCGGCGCTGCCGCGCGGCGGGGGCGTAGAACCCCATCACGTAGTCCATGACCATCCGCTCGGCATTGTAACGGGGCATGAGGGTCTTCATGGACTGCTTGGATTTCCTTACCCAGCCGTCGGAGAAGCCGTGTCCGTTGCGGTCGTAGTAGAGCGGGATGATTTCGTGCTCGAGCAGATCCAGCAGCTCGCGGGCATCCTCGCGCTGGCGATAGGTCGGATCGAACTCCGGGCCGTGGGGCGCGATGGCCCAGCCGTTGTCCCCCTCGTAGCCCTCGCCCCACCAGCCGTCGAGCACGCTGAGGTTGAGCACCCCGTTGATGCCGGCCTTCTGTCCCGAGGTGCCGCTGGCCTCGAGGGGATACTCGGGATTGTTGAGCCAGACATCCACGCCGCTGACGAGCTTGCGCGCCAGGGAGAGATCGTAGTCCTCCAGCATGAGCACCCGTCCCTCGAACTCGGGGCGGCGTGAAAAGCCGTTGATCACCTGGATCAGGTGGCGGCCGGGTTCGTCGTGGGGATGGGCCTTGCCGGCGAAGATGAGCATCACCGGGCGGTCCGGGTCGTTGACCAGGCGCGCGAGCCGCTCGGGGTCGTTGAAGATCAGCGCGGCCCGTTTGTAGGTGGCGAAGCGGCGCGCGAAGCCGATGGTCAGGATTCCGCTTTCATCGGGATCCAGGAAGCGCATGAGCCGTTCGCACTCGGCGTCGCTGCAGCCGTTGCGCGCGAACTGGGCCCGGACCCGCCGGCGCACGTCCACCATCAGCTCCGACTTCAGCGACTGGTGCAGGCTCCAGTAGCCATGGTCCGGGATCTCGTCGACCCGCTTCCAGAACTCCTGGCTCAGGAGCTCGTTGCGCCAGCCGCCGCCGAAGCGCATGTCGAACAGGTTGGCCCACTCGCGGGCGAGGAACGTGTGGACGTGCACGCCGTTGGTGACGTAGCGGATGGGATTTTCCGCCGGGGGCACCTGGGGCCAGACGTAGGACTCCATCTCCGAGGCCACGCCGCCATGGATGCGGCTCACCCCGTTGTGGAAGCGTGAACCCCGCAGGGCCAGCGCCGTCTGGTTGAACACGTGGGGATTCTCCGGCATCGTGCCCAGCGCCAGGAAGCGCTCCATGCTGATGCCGAGTTCGTCGATGTAATCGGCGAAGTAGCTGGCGATCAGGTGGTGCTCGAACATGTCGTGGCCGGCGGGCACCGGCGTATGGGTGGTGAACACCGTCCCCGACGCCACCAGTTCCAGCGCCGACTCGAAATCCATCCCCCGGGCCACCCGGCGCCGGGTCCGCTCCAGGATCTGGAATGCGGAATGGCCCTCGTTGATATGCCATATGGTCGGCTGCAGGCCGAGCGCGGTCAGGGCGCGGACCCCGCCCACCCCGAGCACGATCTCCTGCTGGATCCGGGTGTTCACGTCACCGCCGTAGAGCTGATGGGTGATGGCCCGGTCCGAGGGGGCGTTGGCTTCCAGGTCGCTGTCGAGAAGATAGAGGGTGACGTGGCCCGCCACCGCCCTCCAGACTTTCAGCGTCACGCTGCGGCCGGGCAGGTGGATCTGCACATGCACCTCCTGCCCCTTGGCGTCGAGGGCGGGACTGATGGGCAGATCGGTGAACTCGCTGTCCACGTAGTGGGCGACCTGATTCCCGAAACCATCGATGCGCTGGCGGAAATAGCCCTGGTGATAGAGCAGTCCCACGGCCACGAGGGGGACGCCCAGATCGCTCGCCGCCTTGCAGTGGTCCCCGGCCAGGATGCCCAGGCCGCCGGAGTAGACCGGAAAACTCTCATGGAACCCGAATTCGGCGCAGAAGTAGGCGATCAGGTCGCTTTCCGGATCCAGGTACTCCTCCAGCCCGGAGCGGTAGCGCTCCTGCCGGTAGGTGTCGTAGCTGGAGAGAACCCGGTTGAAGTCCTCCACGAAGACGTTGTCCTGAGCGGCGCGATCCAGCTTCTTCTGGGAGACCCGGCGCAGAAACAGCTTCGGATTGTGGCCGCATTCGTCCCACAGCTGCCGATCCAGCCGGAAGAAGAGCCCGCGGACCTCCCGATCCCAGCTGTAGAACAGATCGTTCGCCAGTTCCTGCAACCGCTGCAGGCGCTCGGGCAGGATGGGCTGGACTTCCAGTGTGAAGCGGGTGCCGTTCATCGAGAACTCCCGGGTTCCTCAGGTTTGTTGTTCTTGGCTGCATGCAAAAGAGGTGCCGCGCGAAAGGCCGCGGCGGCGCCCTCAGATGGGCAGAAGTATAGTGATCGCATGTGACAATCGTCACGCCTACCGACCCAAGCCCCGGCGCGCCTCGGGGAGCGCCCCGCGCGGGCTCCACGTTTGGCGCGCGGGAAGCCGCGGGGACGGACGGCGGAGGAGGCCGGGCGCGTCCTGGAGCGGGCGCTGGTGCGGGATCCGGCGGACGCCGTTCCATTTCGGTGCAGGGACGGCCCACCGGCCGGATCGTCCGCACGGTGTTGAACCGGTTCTTGTCCGGGTTCGGACCGGCCAGTGTCTGGTGCCGGGAGCGAGACTCGAACTCGCACGGGTCGCCCCACCTGATTTTGAGTCAGGCGCGTCTACCGATTCCGCCATCCCGGCCTGGAGGGGGTGGAAGTATAGGGCGCCGACGGGCGGGGTGACAAGCCGGAAGCGCCGGATTCCGGCGCCTCCCCCGGGCGTGGAACGCCGCGTTAGCGGGAAATCCAGTGTCCGGCGCGGAGAATCTCGAGGGGACGGAAACGACCCTTGTAGCTCATTTTCCGGCACTCCTCGATCCAGTAGCCGAGATAGAGCCAGGCGAGATCGAGCCGGGCGGCTTCCTGAACCTGCCACAGGATGGCGTAGGTGCCGAGGCTGCGCTCGTCCAGCCCGGGCTCGAAGAAGGTGTAGATGGCCGACAGGGCGTCGTCGAGGCGATCGACCACCGCCACGGCCACCAGGCGACCTTCCAGGCTGAATTCGTAGGACCAGGTGTCGCTCCATTCGCAGCCCAGGAAGCTTTCGTACTGTTCCCGGTCCGGCGGGTACATGTCGCCGTCCCGGTGACGGGCGCATATGTAGCGCTCGTAGAGGGGGTAGTGCCGGACCGGGTGAACGCCGCGCAGGCGGCGCACGCTCAGGTCCCGGTTGCGGTTCCAGATGCGGCGCTGCCCGCGATCGGGGCGGAAGCGCCGGACCGGGATGCGCGCCGGGATGCAGGCCTGGCAGCCGGCGCACTCCGGGCGGTAGACGTGGGCCCCGCTGCGGCGGAAACCGAGCCGGGAGAGGTAGCTGTAGACGCCGGTGTCGAGGGGATAGAAGGGATCGACGAACAGCGTCGTCGCCTGCCGGCCGGCGAGGTAGCTGCACGGGTGCGGCGCCGTGGCATAGAGCTTGATGGTGCCGCTCGTCGAGGGATGCTGTTCGGACATGGCCTGGTCTGCCGTGCAGCTCCTGGGATGCCTTCTGATCGGGATGTTCTCCCGCCCCACGTTACCTCAGGGCGCCCGTACATCCAATCCGCGGCAGGCGCCGCCAACCCCCCCGGCGGTCACCGCCGGCCGGAAGCGGGCCGGGCACCGGGGTCGTATGCCCAGTCCAGCCGCCACGTTCCGGAGGGACCCGGCAGCTCCCGGGCCTCCCTGACCCGGTGCAGGAACTCGCGGCGGGGAATTTCCACGGCGCCCATGCTCAGGAGATGGCCGGTGGTCTGCTGGCAGTCGATCAGCGGGAAACCCCAGTCCCGGAGCTGGCCGGCCAGATGGACCAGTGCAACCTTGGAGGCGTCGCGGGCGCGGGTGAACATGGACTCGCCGAAAAAGACCCGGCCGATGGCCACCCCGTAGAGCCCGCCCACGAGGCTCCCATCCTCCCAGACCTCCACCGAATGGGCCACGCCCAGCTGGTGCAGCCGCAGGTAGGCGTCGCGCATCGCGGCGGTAATCCAGGTTCCCTCCTGGCCGGGCCGGGGCTCGGCGCAGGCCGCGATCACGGCCGCGAAATCCGTGTCCATGGAAGCCCGGTAGCGGTGCGACTTCAGGGTCTTGCGGAGGCTGCGGGCAATGCGGATTTGCCCGGGAAAGAGCACGGCCCGGGGGTCGGGCGACCACCACAGGATGGGCTGGCCGTCGCTGAACCAGGGAAAGATGCCTTCCCGGTAGGCGGCCAGCAGGCGCTCCGGACCGAGATCGCCGCCCGCGGCGAGGAGCCCGTCGGGCTCCCGCAGGGCCAGTTCCGGGTCGGGAAACTCAGCCGGAGCGCCGGGCTCGATCCGGAACAGTCGCGCCATGATGGAAGGAGGGGGGAGGACGCCGCGCGGTCGGGACCGCGCGGCGCACGCACCGGCTCAGTCTTCCAGGCCGTCCAGGTAGCGTTCGGCGTCCAGCGCGGCCATGCAGCCGGTGCCGGCGGAGGTGATGGCCTGGCGGTAGACGTGGTCCATGCAGTCGCCGGCGGCGAATACGCCGGGCACGCTGGTGGCGGTGGCGTTGCCGCCGGTGCCGCTCTTCACCTTGATGTAGCCGTGATCCAGCTCGAGCTGCCCCTCGAACAGCGCCGTGTTGGGCTTGTGGCCGATGGCCACGAAAATGCCCTGCAGCGCGATCTCCCTGGTCTCGCCGCTGTCGACATCCTTGATGCGCATGCCGGTCACGCCGCTCTGGTCGCCCAGCACCTCGTCCAGGACGTGGTTCCACTCGATGGCGACGTTGCCGCCGGCGGCCTTCTCCAGCAGCTGATCGGCGAGGATCTTCTCGGAGCGGAACTTGTCCCGGCGGTGCACGACGGTGACATGCTCGGCGATGTTGGAGAGATAGAGCGCCTCTTCCACGGCCGTGTTGCCGCCGCCGATGACCGCCACCCGCTGCTTGCGGTAGAAGAAGCCGTCGCAGGTGGCGCAGGCGGAGACGCCCTTGCCGCGGAAGGCCTCCTCGGAGGGCAGTCCCAGGTACATGGCCGAGGCCCCGGTGGCGATGATGAGCGCATCACAGGTGTAGGCGCCGGCATCGCCCGTGAGGGTGTAGGGGCGCCGGGAAAGGTCGGCGGTATGGATATGATCGAAGACGATCTCGGTGTTGAAGCGCTCGGCGTGCCTGCGCATGCGCTCCATGAGCCCGGGCCCCTGCAGCCCCTCCACGTCGCCGGGCCAGTTGTCCACCTCGGTGGTGGTCATCAGCTGGCCGCCCTGTTCGAGACCGGTGATCAGGACCGGGTCGAGGTTGGCCCGCGCCGCGTAGACGGCCGCGGTATAGCCGGCCGGACCCGAACCGAGGATGAGGAGGCGGCAGTGCTTGGTTTCGCTCATGTTTTTCTCCGCAAAGCGTCCTGTTGGAATTCCGGGCTGGCGGCCGGACCGCGGTGGAAGGAGGACGCCTCTCGCCCGGGGTCCGGCGGGCGCCCGTCACCGTGTCCGGCCAGCATGAGGGATGGTATAGTACGCAATGCATTCCAGTGGGTAAAGGAGCCGCCATGCGCGTTGGAATTCCACGTGAAATCAAGACCCTCGAAGGCCGGGTGGGGCTCGTTCCGGAGGCGGCGGGCGAGCTCGTGCGGCTCGGTCACGAGGTGCTCGTGGAGCAGGGCGCCGGACGCCTGAGCGGCTACGAGGATTCGGACTACGAGGCCCAGGGGGTGCGCCTGCTCCCGGACGCCGCCGCGGTATACGGCGCGGCGGAGGTCATCGTCAAGGTCAAGGAGCCGCAGCCGCAGGAGTACCCCCTGCTGCGTTCCGATCATCGCCTGTTCTGCTACCTGCACCTGGCGGCCGAGCCGCGCCTGTTCCACGCGCTGCTCGATATCGGCCTGACGGCGGTCGCGTTCGAGACCGTGTCCGAGGGCACGCATCTGCCGCTGCTGGCGCCCATGAGCGCCATCGCCGGGCGGCTGGGAGTGCAGGTGGGGGCCCACCTGCTGCACCGGTCCCAGGGCGGCAAGGGCCTGCTGCTCGGCGGCCTGCCCGCGGGCGAGCGCGGCCACGTGGTCATCATC
>JAQVKR010000135.1 GCA_028694565.1 Gammaproteobacteria bacterium
GCTGGGCAAGGTGCTCGACGCGGCGGAGGTCGAGGCGCTGGTGGCATACATCTACAGCCCGCTGCCCGCCATCCCGGAGTGGGGAATGGAGCAGGTCCGCGCCAGCCAGGTGGTGCACGTCCCGCCCGGCAGCCTGCCCGATCGGCCGCTGTTCGACGCCGACCCCCTCAACCTGTTCGTGGTGGTGGAGCTGGGCGATCACCACATGACCCTGCTCGACGGCGACCGCTTCGAACCCATCCACCGCTTCCCCACCCGCTTCGCCCTCCACGGCGGGCCCAAGTACACTCCCGACGGCCGCTACGTCTTCACCGGCTCCCGCGACGGCTGGGTGAGCAAGTTCGACCTCTACAACCTCCAGCTGGTGGCGGAGGTGCGGGCCGGGGTCAACCTGCGCAACATCGCCGTCTCCGCCGACGGCCGCTATGTCATCGCCGCCAATTACCTGCCCCACACCCTCACCCTTCTCGACGCCACGGACCTCACGCCGCTGAAGGTGATCCCGGTCAATGGCGCGGACGGCAAGAGCTCGCGGGTGAGCGGGGTCTACACCGCCCCGCCCCGCAACAGCTTCGTCGCCGCCCTCAAGGACCTGCCCGAAATCTGGGAGATCTCCTACGCCGACGAGCCGCGCGCGGGCTTCGCCGGGGGCTGGATCCACGATCATCGGGTCGACTCCGGCGACGGCGCGCCGGCGGAGCGCTTCCCCGTGCGCCGCATCCCGCTCGACGACTACCTGGACGATTTCTTCTTCGACCAGGACTACCTGATGGTCATCGGCGCCTCCCGCGACGGCGGCCGGGGACAGGTGGTGGATCTCGACACGGCGCGGAAGATCGCCACCCTCGACATCCCGGGCATGCCCCACCTCGGCTCGGGCATCACCTGGGAGCGGGACGGGCGCACCGTGATGGCCACCCCCAATCTGAAGGAGGGCTCGCTCAGCTTCATCGACATGGGGAGCTGGAAGGTGATCAAGCGGCTGGAGACCCTCGGCCCCGGCTTCTTCCTACGCAGCCACGAGAACAGCCCCTATGCCTGGACCGACGTCTTCTTCGGGCCCAACCGCGACGCGGTCCACGTCATCGACAAGCAGACCCTGGAGATTGTCAAGACGCTGCGTCCGGCGCCGGGCAAAACCGCCGCCCACGTGGAGTTCACCCGCGACGGCCGCTACGCCCTGCTCAGCATCTGGGACATGGACGGCGCGGTGGTGGTCTACGACGCGCGGACCCTCGAGGAGGTGAAGCGCATCCCCATGGTGAAGCCGTCGGGCAAGTACAACGTCTGGAACAAGACCCGCTACACCGAGGGCACCAGCCACTGACGCCGGGCCGCTCGGGCCCCGGCACGGGGGGCGCCGGTGCGCTAGACTTGATCCAGGCATTGGTTGGCTTGCCGGAGATGCGGCATGGGTCGTTTCAGGTTCGCGGGGCTGTGTCTGGCGGTCGTGCTTGCGTCGCTGGCGGTTCCGCAGAGGACGGCGGCGACGCCCGCGGTGGAGCTGGAGTCCTACGTGATCTTCAACACCCGCTGCGCCGATTGCCACGAGGGGGAGTGCAGCGGGCGCCTGAGCTTCTTCCACCTGCCCGAGGACGCGGCCGATGAACACGTCCGCCGTTTCGCCGGGCAGGTGCCCGTGGCGAGAGTGCGCGAGCTCCAGTTTCTGCTGACATGGATGAAGAAGAACTGCGCCTTCTATCCCCTGCCGCTGGTGATCCCAGCCGACGGGCGCTGGGATATGAAGGCCCTGGCCAGCCTGTCGCTCGATTCCGGCCGCGCCTATTTCGTGCCCATCGGCGAGCTCGCCCCGGGGCGCTGGCGGGTGACGGTGGGCGCGGAGACCGCCGCCGACTTCACGGTGGAGGTGGTTGGATCCGACTTTGAGCCGATGCTGGCCAAGAGACTGTCGCTGCCGGGCGGCGGCAGGGTCGGGCTGCGGTTCGATGTCCAGAAGCGCCAGTCCTACTACCTCCGGCTGGAGGCGTGCGGCGGGATGCGCCTGGCCGAGGTCACGCTGGAGCCGGTGCAATGAGCCGTTTCCATGGCGGCCTCCCCGCAGGCCCAACCGCCATTCTCTGAGCAGCCACATCGAATATGCCGGCTCGGACATGATCACCGTTGGTCTGCTCGGCTGCGGCAACATCGCCCGCATCATCGCCGCCCACCGGCCGGGGAACATCCGCATCGCCGCGGTCTACGACCGCCACCCGGAGCGTGCCGACGATCTCGCCGGGCGCCTCGGCGCGCTCGCCTGCCACGATTTCGATCATTTCATGGCGGCCGACTACCGGGTGGCGGTGGAGGCCGCCTCCATCGGTGCGGTGATCGGCCTCGGCGAGTCCCTGCTCGCCTCGGGTCGGGACCTGGTGTGCCTGAGCGTCGGGGCCCTGGCCGGGGTCGCCCTGCGGGAGCGGCTGGTGGCGGCGGCCAGGCGTGCGGGGCGGTCGCTGCGGGTGCCGAGCGGCGCCCTGTTCGGTCTCGACAACGCCAAGGTGGGGCGGATCTCGCGGCTCACGCGGGTCCTGCTGCGGACCACCAAGCCGCCGCGGGCGCTGGGCCTGGAAGCCGGCGCGCGGCAACTGCTGTTCCGGGGCGCGGCGGTCGACTGCATCCGCCGCTATCCGAAGAACGCCAACGTGGCCGTGGCCCTGTCGCTGGCCACCGGCCGGGAGGCGGAGGTGGAGCTGTGGGCCGATCCGGCGGTGGAGCGCAACACGCACGCGGTGGTGCTCGAGGGCGAGTTCGGCGCGGTGGAAATCGTCGTGCGCAACTTGCCGAGCCCCGACAATCCCGCCACCAGCATGCTCGCGGCGCTGTCCGTCCTCAGCCTGCTGGCGGACTTGGACAACCCCCTGGTGGTGGGCACCTGAGGGGCATTTCCGACAGCCGGACCCGATTGCCGGATGTGCGCGCGGCCTTGACCCGTCTACCGCTTCACCCCTTACCGTGCCCGCTCTCCTGAACCACATGCAGAGGTGATTTCCATGAGTGACGAGGTGATGAACAAGGAGCGCTGGGTCGAGGTTTTCGTGGCCGCGGGGCTGGATGCGGCGCAGATGCGGCGCTGGCATGCCGAGTTCGAGCGGCGCTATCCGGCCGGCCACCAGGGTTTCCTCGAGTGGCTGGGCCTGTCCCCCGCCGAGGTGGCCGCAATCCGCGACGGGATCGGCTGAGTGGAGGGGGCGGCGCCACACGGCGCCGCCCCGCGTATTCGGGAGGCGCCTCATGTTCACTATCGGCCGGCTGGCGCGGCGGTTCGGGCTGTCCCGCGCCACGCTGCTCTACTATGACCGGATTGGATTGCTGCGCCCCGGGGCGCGCTCGAGTGCCGGCTATCGGCTCTACACCGAGGCCGACCGCCGGCGCCTGGAGCAGATCCGCCTCTACCGGGAGACGGGGCTGGCCCTGGGCGAGATCCGCCGGCTCATCGGGGAGCCGGGCGCCGCCCACCGCGCCGCGCTGGAGCGGCGGCTGTCGCAGCTGAACGCCGAGATGCAGTCCCTGCGCCGCCAGCAGCGGGTCCTGCTCGGGCTTCTGCGCGGGGGCGGCGCCGCACCCCCGGCGCGGGTCATGGACAAGGGGCGCTGGGTGGCCCTGCTGCGGGCCGCCGGCATGGGCGAGGCGGATATGCGGCGCTGGCACGTGGAGTTCGAGCGCGCGGCACCGGAGGCCCACGCCGATTTCCTCGAGTCACTGGGTCTCGATGCCGATGAGGTGGAGGCGATACGGGCCTCATCGCGCGGTGGGTGATGCCAGCCGGCCGCCGCCGCGGCCCGGGGCGGCGGCTCGCGCGCGGGGTGCTCACGCCGGCGGCTGGACCTGCTCCTCCGCGGCCATCTCCCGCAACCCCCGCAGCGCCGTTTCCAGGGCCTCCGGCCGGTTGTGGAGGGGGTAGACCATGTAGGCGGGCATGGTGAATACCGGGCTGTTGTCCACCTGCCACAGCCGCCCCCGCTCCAGCAGCGGGCGCACCATGCGCGCCGGGAAGTAGGCGGAGCCGCCGTTGCGCAGCAGGTACTGCATGGCGAGCCAGCCGATGTTGGCGGTGAGCGCCGGGGGCGGGGTGTCCGGGTAGCGGGTGGTGAACTGGGCGTGGAACTCCTGGCCCCAGTCGACATGGACGTAGTCCGCATCCGGCCAGCTGCGTTCGGGCGCGGTGCCCACCAGCAGCAGGGACTCGTCGAACAGCCGTTCGGTGCCGAGCCCCGGCCGGCTCTCGGGGGTGTACATCACCCCGATGTCGACGGTGCCCTGCATCAGCCCCTGGATCATCTCCTCCTCCATGCCGATCTCCATGCGCAGGGAGATGTCCGGAGCCGTGCGCCGCATCCACTGCGCCCAGCGCGGCAGGAAGCCCTCCCACAGGGCGATGCGTCCCGCGAGGGTCAGGCTGCCGCGGAAGCCCGCCGGGAGGCCCACCTCGTGACAGGCCTGCTCCAGGGTCTGCACCAGGGCCTTGGCGTGGCGCAGGAAGCGCTGCCCGGCGGGGGTGAGCTCAGCGCCGCTCCGGCCGCGCTGGAACAGCCGCGCCCCGAACCGGCTTTCCAGCGCCTGGATGCGCGCGCTGACCGTCGACTGGGTGACGTGCAGGCGGGCGGCGGCGCCGACGAAGTTGCCGGCGGCAGCCACCGCGAGGAAGGTGCGGGCGAACTCGATATCCATGGCGGCTATGCTCTTGTATCGAATATTACGATATTAAAATACAAAAGATATCGTTTGTCCGATGATAATCTCGATCCTACCCTGTGCCCAATGAGTCACCGGCTGACGATTGCCGGACAGAGCGAGGAGGGTTGAAGATGATTGCTGATGCCAGCGGAAACACGGTCGTCACCGACGACGAGGGCTATCTGGTGGATCCGGCCGCCTGGGACGAAACGGTGGCCGGGCAGCTTGCCGATCAGGAGCGGGTGGAATTGACCGAGGAGCACTGGCAGGTGCTCCGCTTCATGCGCGGTTCCTACGAGGAGCACCGCATCATCCCGGACGCCCGTTTCGTCATGCGCTTCCTGGCCGAAGAGATGGGTTACGGCCGCAAGGCGCAGAACTACCTGTTCAAGCTCTTCCCCTATGGCTACGTGAAGCAGGCCTGCAAGATTGCCGGGATGAAGCGCCCGCGCGCCTGGAGCACCGGCTGAGCCTGCCGGGCCGCCCGGCGCGGGCCGCGGCCGGGGCGCGGGCGCCCGTCGCCGGAATGAATTGAACCGGACGCGGTTCCCCGTTGTCGATCCAGCCAGAGCCCCGTCATTCGCCAGTGCGCAGGGGCGGGTCCGGCGCGGGGCCGGGGGCGTCCCCGGGCCTCGCGCCGGCGGGACGGCCACGATTCCGGGGAGACCGCATGCACGCCACCCAGAAGTTGCGTGAGATCGGCCAGAGCCTATGGCTCGACAACATCACCCGCGGGCTGCTGGCCAGCGGCACGCTGCGGCGCTACCGCGACGAGTTCGCGGTGACGGGCCTGACCTCCAATCCCACGATTTTCGACCACGCGATCCGCAACGCCGATCTCTATGACGAGGCCATCGGCCGGGAGCGCGCCGCCGGCCGGTCCGGCGAGGCGCTGTTCTTCGCCCTGGCCCTGGAGGATCTGGGCCGCGCCGCGGATCTCTTCGGTCCGGTGCACGAGGCCACCGGCGGGGCCGACGGCTGGGTGTCGCTGGAGGTCTCGCCGCTGCTGGCGGACGATACCGCCGGGACCGTTGCGGCGGCGGCCGCGCTCCATGCCCTGGGCGGGCGGCCCAATCTGTTCATCAAGATTCCGGGCACTCCCGCCGGCATTCCCGCCATCGAGGAGGCGATCTTCGCCGGGGTGCCGGTGAACGTCACGCTGCTCTTCTCCCGCGAGCACTACCGGGCGGCGGCCGAGGCCTATCTGCGCGGGGTCGAGCGGCGCATCGACGCGGGCCTCGATCCGCGGGTGGGTTCCGTCGCCTCGCTGTTCGTCAGCCGCTGGGACGTGGCGGTGAGGGAGACGGCGCCCGCCGGGCTGCGCAACCGCCTGGGCATCGCCGTCGCCGGGCGCACCTACGCCGCCTACCGCGAACTGCTCGCCTCACCGCGCTGGGAGCGCCTGGCCGCGGCCGGCGCCCGACCCCAGCGCCTGCTCTGGGCCAGCACCGGCACCAAGGACCCCGAGGCGCCGGAGACCCTCTACGTGGAGGCGCTCGCGGCGCCGGACACCATCAACACCCTGCCCGAGAAAACCCTGCTCGCCTTCGCCGAAGGGGGGGCGGTGCGTGCCGCGCTGCCGGAGGACGGCGGCGACGCCGAGGCCGTGCTGGCCGAATTCGCGCGTTCGGGCATCGACGCCGCCGCGCTGTCCGGACGGCTGCAGCGGGAGGGCGCCCAGGCCTTCGTGGAATCCTGGAACGCCCTGCTGGCCCTGCTCGGGGAGAAGGCGCCGGCCTGAACGGGGCGCCGGCCGCGTTCGGCTGTCGGGGCCTCCCTTACTCGCCCTTGCCCGTGAAGCGGACGATGCGGCGGCGGTCCTTCTTGCTCGGGCGGTGCGCGGGCGCCGGCGCGGAGGCCGCCAGGAAGCGGCGCTGCTCGGCCAGCGCCTCCCGGGCGGCGATGCTTTCCGGGGTCTCCTCGTAGAGCTGCCGGGCGCGGCTGGCCGGACCGCGGCGCTCGTCGAGCCCGCGCACCACCAGCGTCCGCCGGCAGGGGTCCTGGGTCACCTCGATGGTGGCGCCCTCCTGCACCAGCCGGCCCGGCTTGCTGCGCTCGCCGTTGTAGTGGACCTTGCCGCCCTCGATGGCCGCCTGGGCCAGGGCCCGGGTCTTGAAGAAGCGGGCCGCCCACAGCCACTTGTCCAGGCGCACCTTCTCCTGTGCCGGCCCGGCGGGGGCGTGGTCGTGTTTCTTCTGGCGGATCTTCTGGCGGGGCATGGTTTCGCGGGGCCGGACTCATCCGGACGGATCAGATCAACGCCAAGACGCAAAGGCGCAAAGGCGCAAAGGGACCAAAAGTCTTGAGCGGTTGTGCGCAGGCGTCTCATTGGGCTCAGGCAACCTGTTTCGCCTACCCTGCGGTGGGTTCTGTGCACGCCACGGTTCGCCCATTTTATCCTCCCTCTCGCCTTGGCGATGAGATGGTCTCCTCCCTCTTCCCGCCTCGGCGTCATGTGCGCCAGGATGGAGGTGTTAGCAACCATCGAATTAAGAAGAGGGGGAGACCATGAAACAGCCTACGATGATTGGCCTG
>JAQVKR010000136.1 GCA_028694565.1 Gammaproteobacteria bacterium
GAGGCGCTCAGGGGATAGTTCCAGTGGCCGAAGTAGGTCACGATGTAGTCGAGCACGGGCTGCCCGGCCTCGAGCGGCGCGGCGATCTTCTCCAGCACCTGGCGGTAGAGGGAGGCGTCGGAGAGGAACTCGCGGTTCATGTCGTCGAGCCGGAAGTCCTGGATCGACCAGTAGGTCTGGAAACCGAGGCGCCGGTAGGCGTTGACGCGGTTCCAGAACACCGGCACGTTCGGGTGCGAGGCGATGGTGCGGTAGCCGCGCTCGGCCAGCAGGTGGGGCAGGCAGGGCGCGTCGTTCAGCAGCCGGCGCTCGAACTTCACGCTGTCCTTCACCACCGGGAAGCCGCACAGGATCTCGAACTCGGCGTTGGCCGTGTAGCCGCCGAACACCGGGCTCATGGCCTCGGCGTGGCCGGAGCGCTGCCAGAGCCGGCGGAACTCCGGCGTCAGCGGGTCCCGGCTGTAGCCGGCCTTCGCCAACAGGGTCGGGTCCCAGAACGACTCCAGCAGCACGATGTGCACGTTGCGCGGCGCGAAGGCGCCGTCCGCCGCGGCCGCCGGCGGGTTCCCGGCCAGCAGCCGGTTGGCGGCGGCCAGCGCGGCGTCCCGATCCGGCGGCTCGTCGGCATCGGCGAAGTAGCGCGCCCCCTCCTGCAGGGAGTAGAGGGTGGCGCCGCGGTACAGGTAGTTGGAGCGCTGGTCCCACACCGAGTTGCCGAAGCGCCGGTCCAGCGGCTGGAGTATGGCCGCGGGCTCGTAGACCAGCGTCACCCCCAGCAGTATCAGCACCGTGCTGGCCAGGTAGGCGCTCCAGTGGCGCAGGGTGAAGTTGAACAGCAACAGCGCTGCGATCATGGCCAGCGGCAGGGCCGCGGCCAGGAACTGCCAGCCCTCCAGAATCAGCAGCAGCGAGCGCAGGGCATAGACGTCGTCGGGCATGATCGGCCCGCCGAAGAAGGAGATCTTCACCGCGTTGCCCACGTAGAGCACCGCCATCAGCAGCCCCTGCAGGACCACGAACACCCACTTGCGGCGCGACAGCGCGAACAGCACGTAGGCGATCAGCAGCTGCAGCAGGAAGTCGTAGGGCACCGCCCGGTAGGCGATGCTCACGTCGAACTGCAGCGCGCTGATCAGGTAGTAGGCCGTGTAGAAGGCCGCCGTGGTGGCAACGGGCATGAGCCTGGGCAGGACGGCTCTGAGCGCGGTTCTGTGTCTGGGCATCGGCGGGTTCGCGCGGCGGGTGATTCCGTGGATCAATGATACCCGAGTCCGGTGGCCGCGCAGGAGAGGCGGGCGGGCGGCGGGGAGCGTCCGCTACGCCTCCCGTGGTGCCGCCCCCGCGCCGCCCCCCGCCCGTCCACCGCCCGGCCGGAGCGGCTCACTCGCGCCACCACAGCACCAGGCCCAGTTCCCCTGGCACCCGGGCGTCCGGGTGCCAGGGGACGACGCGGGGGGTGAAGTGTTCGGCGGGGCGATCGGTGACGATGCGGCCCCGGTAGCGGTAGCCGTTGCTCGCCCCCGGGATCCCGCCGTCGCGCTCCAGCGCCTGGCGCACCGCGGGGGCGCCGCGCGCCGGGTCCGGATCGGCGTAGATCTCCACCGCCACGGCGTCGGGCGGCAGGTCGCCCAGGTAGACCTGGATTTCCACCTCCCAGCCGTCCTCGACATGGGCGACCCGGCGCTGGCCCCAGTGGATCTCGCCCCAGTCGTGGCGCACCGCCGCGCTCCAGGCCTGGAGGCCGCGCCCCGCGGCGCCGTGGTCGGCGCTGCGCCGGCCGACTTCCCGCGCGGCGGGGAGGTAGTGGCTCTCCACGTACTCCTGCACCATGCGGTTGGTGCTGAAGCGGGGGGCGAGCCGGGCCATGCTGGCGCGCATCCGCGCCACCCAGGCCCGGGGGATGCCGTCCCCGTCGCGATCGTAGAAGGCGGGGATGACCTCGGCCTCCAGCAGCCGGTAGAGGGCCTCGGCGTCGCGCGCGTCCTCCTCCTCGCCCACGTCCGGGCGGCTGTCGCCCAGGGCCCAGCCCACCTCCGGCTCCCACGCCTCGGCCCACCAGCCGTCGAGGGACGAGAGGTTGAGGCCGCCGTTGACCAGCACCTTCATGCCGCTGGTGCCGCTCGCCTCCCAGGGGCGGCGCGGGGTGTTGATCCACACGTCCACCCCCTGCACCAGCTCCTGGGCCAGTGCGATGTCGTAGTCCTCCATGAACACCACCCGGCGGCGTATCCCGGGCTGCTGGGCGAAGCGGGCCCAGGCGCGCACGTAGCGCTTGCCGAGCGCGTCCTCCGGATGGGCCTTGCCGGCCACGATGACCTGCACCGGACGATCCGGGTCGTTGAGCAGGCGGGCGAGGCGCTCCGGGTCGTGCAGCAGGAGGTTGGGGCGCTTGTAGTCGGTGAAGCGGCGGGCGAAGCCGATGGTGAGGATGTTGGGATCCAGCACCTCGCCGGCCACGGCCACGTCCGCCTCCCCGCGCTGGGCCAGCTGGCGGTGCAGGCGCCGCCGGGCCCGGTGGACCAGGTCGGCGCGCTGGCGCCCGCGCAGCTCCCACAGGGTGGCGTCGTCCACCGCGGCCATCGGCTCCTCCAGCGGCTCGTGGTGCCCGAGCCAGCGGTCCTTGCCGCAGGCCTCGGTCCACAGGGCGTCGGCCCAGGCCGAGTCCCAGGAGGGGACGTGGACCCCGTTGGTTACGTGCCCCACCGGCACCTCGGACCGGGGCCAGCCGGGGTAGAGGGGCTGGAAGATGGCGCGGCTGACCTCGCCGTGCAGCCGGCTGACGCCGTTGATGGAGCCGCAGGTGCGGGCCGCCAGCCAGGCCATGTTGAACAGCTCGCCGTCATTGTCGCTGTCGACGCGGCCGAGCGCCGCCAGCTCGCCGGCGGGCACCCCGAGCCGCTCGGCGTAGTGGCGGGCGTACTTGTCCAGCAGCACGTAGTCGTAGGTGTCGAAGGCGGCCGCCACCGGCGTGTGGGTGGTGAAGACGTTGCCGGGCCGGGTGGCCCACAGGGCCTCGCGCAGATCCACGCCGTGGCGCTCCATGAAGGCGCGCGCCCGTTCCAGGGTGACGAAGGCGGCGTGGCCCTCGTTGAGGTGGCAGACGTCCACCTCCAGCCCGAGGGCCTCGATCAGGCGCCAGCCGCCGATGCCCAGCGCGATCTCCTGGAGCAGCCGCTGTTCGGCGCCGCCGCCGTAGAGCTTGCCGGTGATGCCCCGGTCGGCGGGCATGTTGAGGGGGTCGTTGCTGTCGAGCAGGTAGAGGGGGATCCGCCCCACCTGCGCCCGCCAGGTCCGCAGCCGCAGGGTGCGGCCGGGCAGGTGGATGGGCACCCACAGCCAGGCGCCGTCCGGGCCCTCCACCGGCTCCACCGGCAGGGTGGTGGTGTCGTTGTAGGGGTAGAGCTCCAGCTGGCGGCCGTCGGCGTCGAGCACCTGGTGGAAGTAGCCCTCCTGGTAGAGCAGGCCCACCCCCACCAGCGGCAGGCCCAGGTCGCTGGCGGACTTGAGGTGATCGCCGGCCAGCACGCCGAGCCCCCCCGCGTAGAGGGGCAGGGCCTCGCCGAGCCCGAACTCCATGCTGAAGTAGGCCACCCCCCGCAGGCCGGCCCCGCCGTGATTCGCGCTGAACCAGCCGGGGCGCGCGCGGTAGGCGTCGCGGGCCCCGGTGAGGGCGCGCAGGTGCTCCAGGAACCGGGCGTCCCCGGCCAGTTCCTCGAGGCGGCCGCGGGGGAGGTTCTGGAGGATGACGTAGGGGTTCTCGGTCACCGCCCAGCTGTCCGGGTCCATGGCCTCCCACAGCCGGTCGCCGGCGTGGCTCCAGGTCCAGCGCAGGTCGGTGATGAGGTCCACCAGGGGGGCGAGCGGCCCGGGCAGCTCCTCGGCCCGGGGGCGGTAGCGTCTCATGGCGCCTCCCCCCAGCGCCAGTCGCGCACCTCGGGCAGGTCCTCGCCGTGGCGGGCGATGTACTCCCGGTGCTCGGTGCGCTTGTCGCGCATGAGCTGCTTCACGTAGGCCGCCCGGGCGCCGAGGCCCGGCACCCGGTCGATGACGTCCCCGACCAGGTGGAAACGGTCCAGATCGTTGCGCACCACCATGTCGAAGGGGGTGGTGGTGGTGCCCTCCTCCTTGTAGCCGCGCACGTGGAGGTTGTGGTGGTTGGCGCGCCGGTAGGTGAGCCGGTGGATGAGCCACGGGTAGCCGTGGTAGGCGAACAGGATGGGCCGGTCGGTGGTGAACAGGCTGTCGAAGTCGCGGTCGGTGAGGCCGCTGGGGTGCTCCTCCCGCGGCTGCAGGGTCATCAGGTCCACCACGTTGACGACCCGCACCCTGAGCTCCGGCAGGTGCTCGCGCAGCAGCTGCGCGGCCGCCAGCACCTCCAGCGTGGGCACGTCGCCGGCGGCCGCCAGCACCACGTCGGGCTCGCCGCCGCGGTCGCTGCTGGCCCACTCCCAGATGCCGATGCCGGCGCTGCAGTGGTTGATGGCGGCCTCCATGGAGAGCCACTGGGGTTCGGGCTGCTTGCCGGCGACGATGACGTTGATGAAGTCGCGGCTCCTCAGGCAGCGGTCGGCCACGTAGAGCAGGCAGTTGGCGTCCGGCGGCAGGTAGACGCGGATGGTGTCCGCCTTCTTGTTCACCACCAGGTCGATGAAGCCCGGGTCCTGGTGGGAGAAGCCGTTGTGGTCCTGGCGCCAGACGTGGGAGGTGAGCAGGTAGGTGAGGGAGGCGATGGGCCGCCGCCAGGGCACCTCCTTGCTCACCTTCAGCCACTTGGCGTGCTGGTTGAACATGGAGTCGACGATGTGGATGAAGGCCTCGTAGCAGGAGAAGAAGCCGTGGCGGCCGGTGAGCAGGTAGCCCTCCAGCCAGCCCTGGCAGGTGTGCTCGGAGAGGATCTCCATCACCCGCCCGTCGGCGGCGAGATGGTCGTCGCCGGGCCGCCGCTCGGCCATCCAGCTGCGGGAGGTCACCTCGAACAGGGCGCCGAGGCGGTTGGAGGCGGTCTCGTCGGGTCCCATCACCCGGAAGTTGCGCGACTCCAGGTTGCGCCGCATCACCTCCCGCAGCCAGCCCCCCAGGACCCGGGTGGATTCGGCCTCCGCCGCGCCGGGCGCGGGGACCGCCACCGCGTGGTCGCGGAAGTCGGGCAGGCGCAGCTTGCGCAGCAGCAGCCCGCCGTTGGCCTGGGGGTTGGCGCCCATGCGCCGCGGGCCGGCGGGAGCCAGCGCCGCCAGCTCCGGGCGCAGCCGGCCGTCCGCGTCGAACAGCTCCTCCGGGCGGTAGCCGGCCAGCCACTGCTCCAGCTGCGCCAGGTGCTCCGGGTTGGCGTGGATCCCGGACAGCGGCACCTGGTGGGAGCGCCAGCTGCCCTCGGCGGGCAGTCCGTCCACCACCTTCGGGCCGGTCCAGCCCTTGGGGGAGCGCAGCACGATCATCGGCCACGGCGGACGCACGGCGGCCCCGCCGCCGCGGGCGGCGGCCTGGATGGCGGCGATCTCGTCGAACACCGCGTCCAGGGCGGCGGCCATGGCCTGGTGCATGCGCGCCGGGTCGTCGCCGGAGACGAAGCGCGGGGCGTAGCCGTAGCCGCGCAGGAGACTCTCCAGCTCCGCCTCGGGGATGCGCGCCAGCACCGTGGGGTTGGCGATCTTGTAGCCGTTGAGGTGAAGGATGGGCAGCACGGCGCCGTCGGTGGCGGGATTGAGGAACTTGTTGGAGTGCCAGGCGGTGGCCAGCGGGCCGGTTTCCGCCTCGCCGTCGCCCACCACGCAGCAGGCGACGAGGCCGGGATTGTCGAACGCCGCCCCGAAGGCGTGGGAGAGGGCATAGCCCAGTTCGCCGCCCTCGTGGATGGAGCCCGGGGTCTCCGGGGTGGCGTGGCTGCCCACCCCGCCGGGGAAGGAGAACTGCTTGAACAGCCGCCGCATCCCCTCGGCATCGGCGCTCACGTCCGGGTAGAGCTCGCTGTAGCTCCCCTCCAGCCAGGTGTTGGCGGTCAGCGCCGGTCCGCCGTGGCCGGGTCCGGCGATGAAGAGGAGGTCGAGATCGCGGGCGCGGATGATGCGGTTCAGGTGCAGGTAGATGAAGTTGAGCCCCGGGGTGGTGCCCCAGTGGCCCAGCAGCCGCGGCTTCACGTGCTCGGCCTTCAGCGGCTCGCGCAGCAGCGGGTTGTCGAGCAGGTAGATCTGGCCCACGGAGAGGTAGTTGGCGGCGCGCCAGTAGGCGTTCATGCGGGCCAGCTCGTCGGGCGCGAGGGGCCCCGGGGCGGGGGTGTTCGCGGGCATGTTCCGGCCTCCCTGCGGGCGGTGGAGCGTCGGGCGCCCGGACGCGGGGGTGCGCCGGGCGGGTATCCTATAAGGCTAATCCAGGGATGGTTAAGCGCAAGTTACGCCTGGGTGGGCCGGCGCCTGAATGCGGGCCGCGCCGCTCTCCTTGCTCCCGCATCCGTTCCCCGCCCCGCGGGGGTCTTCTCACCCCGCGTCCGGCTGGGCCTCGGGCCGGGCGGCGTGGAAGGCGGGGAGGGTGCGGCAGGTGGCGTCGATGCGGGTGATGTTGGGGAAGGGATCGAGGCCGCACTCGAAGCGGCGGGCGTTGTAGACCTGGGGCACCAGGCAGATGTCGGCGAGGGTGGGGCGGTCGCCGTGGCAGAAGGTGGCGGTGTCGGGGCTCTCCTCCAGCAGCCGCTCCAGGGCGGTGAACCCCTCCAGGATCCAGTGCCGGTACCACGCCAGCTTCGCCTCCTCCTCCGCCCCCAGCCGGCCGGTGAGGTAGCCGAGCACGCGCAGGTTGTTGAGGGGGTGGATGTCGCAGGCCACCAGCAGGGCCAGGGCCCGCACCCGCGCCCGGCCGGCCGGATCGGCGGGCAGCAGGGGCGGCCGGGGGTGGGTCTCCTCCAGGTACTCGCAGATGGCCAGCGACTGGGTCAGCAGCCGGCCGTCGTCCGCCAGCGCCGGGACCAGCCCCTGGGGGTTGAGGGCCCGGTAGGCCGGTTCGCGATCCCCGCCCTCGAGCAGGTTCACCCCGGCGTGTTCGTAGGGCAGCCCCTTGAGATTGAGGGCGATGCGCACCCGGTAGGCGGCGGAGGAGCGGTGGTAGTCGTAGAGGCGCATGGCGCTCACCTTGGTGGCTGGTAGGGGGTGACGGCCTGGTCGATGGCGCCGAAGATGGTGTGGCCCG
>JAQVKR010000137.1 GCA_028694565.1 Gammaproteobacteria bacterium
TGTAGTCCAGCGCGTCGTCCACCAGCTGGAAGGCCACGCCCAGGTGCATGCCGTAGGCCGCCAGGGCCTCCTCCTCGGCCTCCGGGCGCCCGCCCAGGACCGCGCCGAGGCGCGCGGCGGCCTCGAACAGCTTGGCGGTCTTGCAGCGGATGACCTCGTAGTAGCGCTCCTCGGTGGTGTCCGGGTCATGGCAGTTCATGAGCTGGAGCACCTCGCCCTCGGCGATGATGTTGGTGGCGTCGGCGAGGATGGCCATCACCCGCATGACGCCCACGTCCACCATCATCTGGAACGAGCGCGAGTAGAGGAAGTCGCCCACCAGCACGCTCGCCTCGTTGCCCCACAGCGCGTTGGCGGTCTCGCGGCCGCGGCGCAGGTCGGAGTCGTCCACCACGTCGTCATGGAGAAGGGTGGCGGTGTGGATGAACTCGATGACCGCGGCCAGGTCCACGTGGCGGCGACCCGCATAGCCGCAGGCGCCGGCGGCCAGCAGGACCAGCAGCGGGCGCAGGCGCTTGCCGCCGCTGTTGATGATGTAGTGGCCGACACTGTTGACCAGCACCACGTCGGAACGCAGACGCTCCAGAATGAGGGCGTCAACGGCGGCCATGTCGTCGCGCACGAGGGCGCGGATGGAGTCGAGTTCCATGGCGGAGGGCGTCAGTTCCCGGTCATGTGCGGATGGCGGAGGCGATGGCGGCGGAAATGTCGCATCTGCCCGGCCCGGATCATATCGTCCGGGAGGCCGCAGGTACATCCGTCCGGTCTGAATGAGATGCCGAACGCGCCATCGGTCGCGGGGCAGTACACTAAGGATCGGGGTGAGGGGGTGTCAAGGACAAATGCATATCGGGGCACGGATTGACCGCCGTTTCGGGTTTGCGCCGCCGCGGCTTCTGGTATATTCTTTCGCGCTTCAAAGGCGGTGGCCGGACAGGTCCGGCCGTCTGTCCCAGGAGAGGTGTCCGAGCGGTTGAAGGAGCACGCCTGGAAAGTGTGTATACGTTAACAGCGTATCGAGGGTTCGAATCCCTCCCTCTCCGCCACTTTCCCCCATAGCAAGACCGCTTCAATGGCGGCTTGTATCGGTCCCCTCGCAACGATACATTGTGAACCCCGTCAGGCCCGGAAGGGAGCAGCGGCAGCAATGGACTCGTGTGCCGGGGTGTGGCTGGTGCAGGCCGCCACCCATTGTGCCGTCAAAGCCGCTTCCCTCGGCCCCGCAGGCGCCCCGCGCCGCGGGCCGCACCCCGGCCGGTGGTTGCCAGCCGCCACCCGCGGCGCTCCCGTGAACCCGGAGGCGGAGCAATGAGCTACCAGGTCCTCGCCCGCAAGTGGCGGCCGCAAACATTCCAGTCCCTGGTGGGCCAGGAGCACGTGCAGCGCGCCCTGGTCAACGCCCTGGACCACGATCGCCTGCATCACGCCTACCTCTTCACGGGGACCCGGGGCGTGGGCAAGACCACCATCGCCCGCATCCTGGCCAAGTGCCTCAACTGCGAGACCGGCGTCACCTCCACGCCCTGCGGCACCTGCCCCTCCTGCCGGGACATCGAGCAGGGCCGCTTCGTCGATCTCATCGAGGTGGACGCCGCGTCGCGGACCAAGGTGGAGGACACCCGCGAGCTGCTGGACAACGTCCAGTACGCCCCCTCCCGCGGCCGCTACAAGGTCTATCTCATCGACGAGGTGCACATGCTCTCCGGGCACAGCTTCAACGCCCTGCTGAAGACCCTGGAGGAGCCGCCGCCGCACGTGAAGTTCCTGCTCGCCACCACCGATCCGCAGAAGGTGCCGGTGACGGTGCTCTCCCGCTGCCTGCAGTTCAACCTCAAGCGCCTGTCCCCGGAGCGGATCCGCGACCACCTGGCCCATATCCTCGCCGAGGAGGGCATCGAGGCGGAACCGCCGGCGCTGCTGGAGCTGGCCCTGGCCGCCGACGGGAGCATGCGCGACGCGCTCAGCCTGCTCGACCAGGCCATCGCCTTCGGCGGCGGACGCCTGGAGGCGGAGGAAGTGCGCAACATGCTGGGAACCCTCGACCGGGGGCGCATCTTCGAGCTGCTGGAGCTGCTCGCGGCGGGGGATGCCGCGGCCCTGCTGGACCGCAGCGCCGGGCTGGCCGAACAGGCGCCGGACTACGGCGCGGTGCTGGGTGAGCTGGTGTCGCTGCTGCACCGGGTGGCCCTGGCCCAGCTGGTGCCGGAGGCGGTGGACGACCGGCTCGGCGACCGGGACCGGGTGCTGGCGCTGGCCGGGCGAATCGAGCCGGAGGAGGTCCAGCTCTGGTACCAGATCGGCCTGCTGGGGCGCCGGGATCTGCCTCTGGCCCCGGATCCCCGGGGCGGCTTCGAGATGCTGCTGCTGCGGATGCTGGCGTTTCGGCCCGCGACGGCGGAAGCGGCCCCGGCGCCCGCCGGCAGCGGCGGCGGGGAGGCCCGCGGCGCCCGCGAGGCCCTCGATCAGGCCCGGGCCCGGGCCGGCGGCGGTGACGCCAACGCGCCCGGCATGACCAGGCGCGCGGCCCCGGCCCCATCGCCGGGGGCTGAATCCCGGCCCCGGCCATCCGCCCACCGCCCAGCCGGCGCCGCGGAGCCGTGCGAGGTCCGGGAGCCGGAAGCCGGCCCGGCGGGGAATCCCGCTCCGGCGCTCATCAGCGACTGGGCCGCCACAGTGCCGCGGCTCGGTCTCAACGGTTTCACCCTGCAGCTGGCCAACCACTGCGTCCTCGACCGGGTCGAGGGGCAGTCGATCCGGCTGCTCCTCGACCCGGCCCAGTCCAGCGCCCTGAGCGAGCGGCTGAAGGAGCGGATCCACGACGCGCTGTCCCGGTACCTGGGCCAGCCGGTGCGCCTGGACATCGTGGTGGGGGCGGCGGGGACGGAAACGCCCGCCCGCCAGCAGCAGCGCGCCCGCTCCGAGCGCCAGCACGCGGCCGAGGCGCACATCCAGGCCGATCCCAACGTCCAGGCGCTCATGGACACCTTCGACGCCAGCCTCGTCCCCGGCTCCATCCGGCCGACCGAGCACTGACGCCGCCGAAAGGACTGACATTTACAGACAATTCACCACGAAGGCACGAAGGACACGAAGAAAGGCGAAAAGATCATCAACCGCAGATTTGCTTTGATTGGCGTTGATTCGGAATCAGGCTTCCAAGCGCCTTGCCGCAAGCCGGTGAGTGGATACGGCTCCTGCGGGATGCACCGTTTCAGGTCCGTTACAATCAACGAAAATCAACGTCAATCTGCGGTTTATCGAGATCTTTTCTTCGTGTCCTTCGTGCCTTCGTGGTGAAATGAAATTCAGCAGAAACCGGAGGGAGAAAGCGATGAAAGGCGGTTTGGGCAACCTGATGAAGCAGGCCCAGAAGATGCAGGAGAACCTGCAGAAGGCCCAGGAGGAGCTCGCCAACCTGGAGGTGGGCGGCGAGGCCGGGGCCGGGCTGGTGAAGGTGGTGATGACCGGGCGGCACGACGTGCGCCGGGTGAGCATCGATCCCAGCCTGCTGGAGGAGGACAGGGAGATGCTCGAGGACCTGCTGGCCGCGGCGGTGAACGACGCGGTGCGCAAGGTGGAGCAGGTCACCCAGGAGCGCATGGCCGGGGTGGCCGGCGGCATGGGGCTGCCCCCGGGCATGAAGCTGCCCTTCTGAGCGCGCCATGAGCTATACCCCCCTGCTGCAGCAGTTGATGGAGGCCCTGCGCTGTCTGCCCGGGGTGGGGCCGAAATCGGCCCAGCGCATGACCTTCCACCTGCTGGAGCGCGACCCGGAAGGGGCGCTGCGGTTGGCGAAGGCGCTGACCGAGGCGGTGGAACGGGTGGGCCGCTGCGGCAGCTGCCGGACCCTGAGCGAGGATCCTCTGTGCCCGCTGTGCGCCAGCCAGCGGCGTGATCGGCGGCTGCTGTGCGTGGTGGAGACGCCGGCGGACGTGCTGGCGGTGGAGCAGTCGGGCGCCTACGCCGGGCTCTACTTCGTGCTGGGCGGCCACCTCTCGCCCCTGGATGGCATCGGTCCGGAGGAGATCGGGGTGGATGCCCTGCTGGCACGGGCGCGGGAGGGGGTGGAGGAGGTGATCCTGGCCACCAATCCCACCGTGGAGGGCGAGGCCACCGCCCACTACATCGGCGAGCTGCTGCGGGAGCTGGGGGTGGGCGTCAGCCGCATCGCCCACGGCGTGCCCCTGGGCGGCGAGCTGGAGTATGTGGACGGCAGCACCCTCACCCGGGCCCTGGCCGGGCGCAAGCCGATTTAGTTCGCATTTCCAACCACCCTTCTGCTGCGGATGCCGAGCCGCTCGTCCTGATGGGGCGGACTGCCTCCAGCGCTGCCCGGCCGGATGAATCCGGCCCTGCAGCGGATCGGCTGCGCCGGCGGCGTGTTCCGCTCCGTGCGTCCCGCCAGAACGGCACCTCGAAGTCCTCGCGACGTGCGGTGGTGAGGAAGGCGGGCTGGCCGCGATTCAGCGCCGCCGGCGCCGCGGCGGTTCCTCGCCGACGCGCCCGCCCTCCGGCGTGCGCCCGGTCCAGCCCCCCTCGGGCCGGTTCTTGTCCGGGTTGCTGAAGGTGAAGCGGCCGAACAGGACACACCCCTTCATGCCGGGATCGCAGACCGCCCCGCCCACCCGCTCGCAGCGCCCGTTCACCTCGTGCGGACATCCCCAACCGCTCATCTGCGCCACTCCCGCATCGGGGAGCCGCTTCCGCCGCGGCTCCATGGATTCGTCAAAAGATTAGCACGGCGACGGTCCACAGCCGAGCCGCGGTGGTCTATGATTAAGCGGAACGGTGCAGTGCACAAAACGTCATCACGGCTTCATGCGCCGGAGTCATTGTGTGTTCACCACGAAGGCGCGAAGGACACGAAGGTCTCAACAGACTGAATGGACAGGATTAACAGGATTGTCAGGATGTGGGTCCTGCTGAACGCGCCCTGGCCGGCATGACGAACCGGATCGCCCCTCCGGATGTCTTTCTCGCACCGACATGAGTCTGTCGCAGTGAACTCCCGATACGGGTATGAAACAATCCTGTTAATCCTGTCTATTTCTTCCTGTGGTTTTCTTCGTGTCCTTCGTGCCTTCGTGGTGAGATCCTGAAACGCCCGGCGACGGCAGAGTCCAGCGAGCGAGATCATGGAACAGAGTGAAGCCAGACCCGGAGCAGCCGTGATCCTCGACCGTGAGGGGCTGGATCGCCTGCTTGAAACCCTCGCCGCCGGGGGTTACCGCGTGCTCGGCCCCGTGGCCCGCGACGGGGCGGTCACCTACGCGCCGGTGCGCAGCACGGCGGATCTGCCCGTCGGCCTGCGGGATCGCCAGGAGGGCGGAGTCTATCGGCTGGAGCCCGGGCGGCCGGAGGCGCTGTTCGACTATGTCCACGGCCCCCACACCTGGAAGCACCACCTGTTCCCGCCCGAGCAGCGGCTGTGGCGGGCCGAGCGCGACGGCCGCGGCTTCCGCATCGAGCCCGGCGCCGATGACGAGCCGCCGCTGGCGCTGGTGGGGGTGCGGGCCTGCGAGCTGCGCGCCATGGCGATCCAGGACCGGGTGTTCGACAACGGCCAGTTCGCCGAGCCGGGCTACCTCGGCCGGCGCGGAAAGGCCTTCGTGGTGGCGGTCAACTGCACTCGCGCCGGCGGCACCTGCTTCTGCGCCTCCATGCATGCCGACGGGCCCCACGCCGGCGGCGGCTACGACCTGGCGCTGACGGAGGTGCTGGAGGCGGGAGTCCACTGGTTCCTGGCCGAGTCGGGCAGCGAGTCGGGCGACCGGGTGCTGGAGCGGCTGCCGGGCCGCGCGGCGGCGGCGGCGGAGCGCTCGGCGGCATTCGACGCGGTGGAGCAGGCGGCGGCCGCCATGGGGCGGGAGATGCCCGCCGAGGCGGTGGACCTGCTCCGCTGCAACGTCGAGCATCCCCGCTGGGACGATGTGGCCGGGCGCTGCCTGAGCTGCGGCAACTGCACCCTGGTCTGTCCCACCTGCTTCTGCAGCACGGTGGAGGATGTCACCGACCTGGCCGGTGATGTCGCCGAGCGCTGGCGCCGCTGGGATTCGTGCTTCAACCTGGAGTTCAGCTATATCCATGGGGGCAGCGTGCGCCGCCAGGTGAGCGCGCGCTACCGGCAATGGATCACGCACAAGCTCTCCACCTGGTGGGAGCAGTTCGGTTCCTCGGGCTGCGTGGGCTGCGGACGCTGCATCACCTGGTGCCCGGTGGGCATCGACATCACCGCAGAGGTGCGCGCCATCCGCGACAGCGAGGAGAGGGGGTAGGCCATGTCACAATTCGAAGGCATCGACAAGCTGCTGCGGGACCATCCCTTTTTCAGCGGCATGAAACCCGACTACCTGGAGCTCATCGCCGGTTGCGGCGCGAACGAGCGCTTCGACGCCGGCCGGTACCTGTTTCACGAGGGCGAGGCGGCCGACCGCTTCTATCTCATCCGGCATGGCGCGGTGGCCGTGGAGCTGCATGCCCCCGGGCGCGAGCCGATGGTGCTGCAGACCCTGGGGGAGGGGGAGATCCTGGGTTCCTCCTGGATCGTTCCGCCCTACCGCTGGCTGTTCGACGCCCGCGCGGTGCAGCTCACCCGGGTGGTGGGCCTGGACGCCAAGTGCCTGCGCGACAAGTGCGAGGCGGATCACAGCCTCGGCTTCGACCTGATGAAGCGCTTCGCGCCGGTCCTCTCCGCCCGGCTCGCGGCGGCGCGGCTGCAGCTGTTCGACATGTACGGCAAGCCCGGCGAGCGGAGGGGTTGAGCCGTGACGCGGGATCCCATGCTGCCCACCCTGTTCGAGGTGGCGCGCTTCCGGCGCGAGCTGAGCGACGTTTTCACCCTGGAGCTGACGCCCCCGGCGGGGGCGTTTTCCTTCCAGGCGGGGCAGTTCAACATGCTCTACCCCTTCGGCGTCGGCGAGGCGCCCATCAGCATCAGCGGCGATCCGGGCCGGCCGGAACGGCTGGTCCATACCATTCGCGCGGTGGGGGCGGTGACCGAGGCGCTGGGGCGGCTGCGCCCCGGGGACGGGGTCGGCGTGCGCGGCCCCTTCGGCAGCGCCTGGCCGGTCGCGGCGGCCGAGGGCATGGACGTGGTCATCGTGGCGGGCGGCATCGGGCTGGCGCCCCTGCGCCCGGCCATCCACCAGGTGCTGGCCAACCGCACC
>JAQVKR010000138.1 GCA_028694565.1 Gammaproteobacteria bacterium
TCATCACCAGCGCCGCGGCGGCGCAGAACTCGATGGCGAAATCCCGATCGGAGACCGCGTCGAGGGAGTTCTCCGCCGGGGCGTCGAAGCCCAGCAGCTCGGCGGTGTAGGCGCGGTCGATGGGGTAGCTGGTGCCGGCCAGGGCGGCGGCGCCCAGCGGCATCACGTTCACCCGCCGGCGGGCGTCGGCGAGCCGGCCGTGGTCGCGCTCCAGCATCTCGAACCAGGCCAGCATGTGGTGGCCGAAGGTGACCGGCTGGGCGGTCTGCAGGTGGGTGAAGCCGGGCATCACCGTGGCCGCCTCCCGCTCGGCGAGCCCCAGCAGCCCCTCCTGCAGCCGCCGTATCTCGGCCAGGAGGGCATCGATCTCCTCCCGCAGCCAGAGGCGGATGTCGGTGGCCACCTGGTCGTTGCGCGAGCGCCCGGTATGCAGCTTCTTGCCGGCGGCCCCGATGCGGTCGGTGAGGCGCGCCTCGATGTTCATGTGCACGTCCTCCAGCGCCGTGGACCAGGGGAACTCGCCGCGCTCGATCTCCCCGCGGATGGCGGTCAGCCCCTCGATGATGAGATCGCGCTCGGCATCCGTCAGCACCCCCGCGCGGGCCAGCATGGTGGCGTGGGCGATGGAGCCGGCGATGTCGTGGCGGTAGAGGCGCCGGTCGAAGTCCACCGAGGCGGTGAACGCCTGCACGAAGGCGTCGGTGGACTCGCTGAAGCGTCCCCCCCAGAGCTTGGAAGTGCTGCCTTGGTCTTGCATCGGGTATTCCTGCCGCCGTCAGAGGATGAAAGGTGGAAATTATACCAGTTGTGCCCCGGCGGGCGCGGGGTCCTGTGATGGGGTGGCTTGCGCCAGCCCGCCGGTGGGTCAGAATGGAGTCATGAAAGGAGAACTTCCCGGGATGGCGGTGGACGACGCCGGCTTCCTGCCCGACTTCTGCGCCGTGCGCAGCATCTTCGTGCTGGTGGTCAGCGCCGAGCTGCTGGCCTTCCTCCTGGTCCTGGCCGGGCTGCCGGCCCGTGGCGGCTGGGAGGAGCTGGGGCTCACCTCCCTGTTCGTGCAGTGGGTGGCGCTGGCCGCCGCGGCCGTGCTGTGCGTGGCGCGCCCGGCCCTGCAGCGGCTGCGCCCGGGCTGGGTGGTGGGGCTGTGCCTGGGGCTGGTCCTGGTGCTGACCGGGCTGGGCAGCCTGCTGGCGGTGGAATTGCTGCCGGAGTGGATCGAGGCGGGCGAGGGGCGGCTGGCGTTCCTGGGGCGCAACCTCGCCATCGCCGCCATCGTCTCCATCCTGGTGCTGCGCTATCTCTACCTGCAGGAGGAGTGGCGGCGGCGCCTGCGCTCGGAGGCCCGGGCGCGCATCGAGGCGCTGCAGGCGCGCATCCGCCCCCATTTCCTGTTCAACAGCCTCAATACCATCGCCAGCCTGATCCGCATCGATGCCGATCAGGCGGAGCATGCCCTGGAGGATCTGGCGGAGCTGTTCCGGGCCAGCCTGCAGCGCGGCGTGGATGTGGTGCCCCTGGCCGACGAGCTGGCGCTCTGCCGCCGCTACCTGGAGATGGAGCAGCTGCGGCTGGGCGAGCGGCTGCGGGTGGAGTGGCGGATCGAGGGCGTGCCGGACACGGCGCGGGTGCCGCTGCTGACGCTCCAGCCCCTGGTGGAGAATGCCGTCTACCACGGCATCGAGCCGCTGGCCGGGGGCGGCGTGATGACCATCCGCGGCGGGCTCGAGCAGGGCCGGGTCTGCCTGCGGGTCAGCAATCCGCTGCCCCCCGCGGCCGCCGCCCCGCACCATGACGGCAACCGGGTCGCCCGGGACAACATCCGCGCCCGCCTCCGGGCCCTCTACGGCGACGCCGCCTGCCTTGAGGCCGCCGAGCGCGGGGGCGTCTATGAAGTGCGGCTGTGCTGGCCGCTGGGCGGCGGGGCATGAAGATCCTGGTGGTGGACGACGAACCCCTGGCCCGCGCGCGGCTGTGCCGCCTGGTGGAGCAGCTGGACGGCTGCCAGGTGGTGGGCGAGGCCGCTGACGGCGCCGCGGCGGTGGCGGCGGTGGCGCGGCTGGAGCCGGAGGTGGTGCTGATGGATATCCGCATGCCGGTGCTGGACGGGCTGGCGGCGGCCGAGCGGCTGGCGGAGCTGGAGCGGCCGCCGGCGGTCATTTTCACCACCGCCCACGAGGAGCATGCCCTGGCGGCCTTTCGGGCCCGGGCGGTGGACTACCTGCTCAAGCCGGTGCGCATCGAGCGGCTGGCCGAGGCCCTGCGCCATGCCCGCCGGCCCCTGCGCAGCCAGCTGCAGGCCCTGCGGACGGGGGAGGCGGAAGCGCGCACCCACCTGAGCGTCACGGTGCGCGGCGGCGTGCGGCGGATTCCGGTGGCCGACGTGGCCTATTTCCAGGCCGAGCAGAAATACGTGACGGTCGCCTGCGGCGAGCGGCGCTATCTCATCGAGGAGTCGCTGAAGCAGCTGGAGGAGGATCTCGGCGAGCAGTTCGTGCGCATCCACCGCAACGCCCTGGTCTCGGCGGCGCACCTGGAGGCGCTGGAGAAGGATGCGCTGGGGCGCTGGAGCGTGCGCCTGCGGGGCCAGGAGGGGCGGCTGGGGGTCAGCCGCCGTCACCTGCCGGGGCTGCGGCGGCTGCTTCGGCAACCCGTGCCCTGACCCGGGCCAGGGCGGTGTCGATGCCCTCGTCGAGGAAGCCGCCGTAGAAATCCTCGCTGGTGATGCCCAGCACGCGGGGGGCGACCTCGCGCCCCTCGGCATCGAGGAACAGGACCGTGGGCGTGAAGGTCGCCTGGTAGCGGGACGCCAGCTCCACGGCGCTGACATTGCCGCCGTCGAAGTCCACCACCATGGAACGGCCGAGGTTCAGCTCCCGGAACAGGACCTTGTCGCGGTAGCCCCGGTTGCCCTGCATCGGGATCAGGAAGTTCTGCTTCACCAGCCGGCAGTAGCCGCAGTGCTCGGAGCTGACCAGCAGCAGGATGGGAACCCCCCCGCTGCGCGCGGCGCGCGACTCCGCGCGCAGGTCGGTCACTTCCGGCAGCCCGGCCGCGTGGAGGTTGGCGGCCTGCAGGGCCGCGATCAGCAGCAGCAATCTGGCAATCATTCGGGACCCCTCCGGCCGGGGCTTTTTCATCGTATGGCGGGTATGGCGTAAGATACACGCTTTACGCCCGTTTCTCAGGGCACAATTCCCACCATCATACCGTGATCTGGACTATGTCTAAAACCACCATCCGCATCGCCACCCGCAAGAGTCTGCTGGCCCTCTGGCAGGCCGAATACGTCAAGCGCGAGCTCGAGCGCCACCATCCCGGCCTCGAGGTGGAACTGCTGGGCATGACCACCAAGGGGGACCGCATCCTCGACGCGCCCCTGGCCAAGGTGGGCGGCAAGGGGCTGTTCGTCAAGGAGCTGGAGCAGGCCATGTACGACGGCCGCGCCGACATCGCCGTGCACTCCATGAAGGACGTCCCGGTGGAGCTGCCGGAGGGGATGGCGCTGCCGGTCATCTGCGAGCGGGAGGATCCGCGGGACGCCTTCGTCTCGCCGCGCTTCGCCGACCTGGACGCGCTGCCCGAGGGGGCGCGGGTGGGCAGCTCGAGCCTGCGCCGGCAGTGCCAGCTGCGGGCCCGGCGCCCGGACCTGGTGGTGCGCGACCTGCGCGGCAACGTGCAGACCCGGCTGGGCCGGCTGGATGCCGGCGAGTACGACGCCATCATCCTCGCCACCGCCGGCCTGCTGCGCCTGGAGCTGGAGGAGCGCATCGCCTGCCGCCTCCCGGTGGAGGTCAGCCTGCCGGCCATCGGCCAGGGAGCCGTGGGCATCGAGTGCCGCGCCGACGACACCCGCCTCCAGGAGCTCCTCGCGCCCCTGCACCACCCGCGGACGGCCACCGTGGTGGCCGCCGAGCGGGCGCTGAACCGGCGCCTGGAGGGCGGCTGCCAGGTGCCCATCGCCGGCTACGCGGTGCTGGAGGACGGCGGGCTGTGGCTGCGCGCCCTGGTGGGCAGCCCCGACGGGCGCACCGTCGTCCGCGGCGAGGTGCGCGGCGAGCCCGCCGACGCCGAGGCGCTCGGCACCGGCCTGGCCGAGGATCTCCTCGCCCGCGGCGCCGATCGGATCCTCCGGGCGCTGGAATAACACCGTAATAGACAGGATTTACAGGATCAACAGGATTTGAAAAGGACTGTCTTATCCGCCGATTGCGCAGATTCTTCAAGTGAGGCGGCGGATCCGTCGCTCGCCCGGGAAGCAGCGCCTCCGGCCGGTTCAATCAACCGCAGCGGTTGTTTGGCCGGTCGTGCTTGTTATGGCAGCTGGCGCGGGCCTGCACTGAGGCATCCGGGTAATCGGTGGACAGCAAAATCCTGTCAATCCTGTTAATCCTGTTCATTCAGACGCTGCAATAGAACCCATCATGAGCGAGCACGGGGCCGAACGGCCGCTGGCGGGGATCGGGGTGCTGGTGACCCGGCCGGAGGGGCAGGGGGAGGGGCTGTGCGCGGCCATCCGCGCGGCGGGGGGCGCGGCGTTCTCCTTCCCGGTGATCGCCATCCGCGATCCGGCCGATCCGGCGCGGCTGGAGTCCCTCGTCGATCGCCTCGACAGCTACGATCTGGCCATTTTCGTCAGCCCCAACGCGGTGGAGCGCGCCCTGCCGCGCATTCGCGCCCGTTGGTCCGGGTGGCCGGCGGGGCCGCGGGTGGCGGTGGTGGGGCGGGGTTCCGCGCGGGCGCTGGAGCGGCACGGGGTCGCGGTGGACTTCTGCCCGGAGGGCCGGGCCGACAGCGAGGGGTTGCTGGCGCTGCCGGGGCTGGGCGAGATGGCCGGCCGACGGGTGGTCATCTTCCGCGGCCAGGGCGGACGCGAGGTGCTGGCGGAGGCGCTGCGCGGGCGGGGTGCGGTGGTGGACTACGCGGAGAGCTACCGGCGCGCGCTGCCGGAGGCCGATGCGGCCCCGTTGCTGGCGCGCTGGCGCGGCGGGGCGATCCAGGCGGCGGTGGTCACCAGCAACGCGGGGCTCGAGAACCTCCACGCCCTGGTGGGCGCGGCGGGACGCGCGCTGCTGCTGGACACGGTGCTGGTGGTGGTGAGCGGGCGGGCCGCGGAGCGGGCCCGGCAACTGGGGTTCCGGCATCCGCCCCGGGTGGCGCGGGGCGCCGACGACGGGGCCCTGCTGGAGGCGCTCATTGCCTGGCGGACCGTCGAAAAGACTCAACGCCAAGGCGCCAGGACGCCAAGGCGCCAAGGGGAGCAGGAGTAGGCGGGGAGGTTTCCTCGCCCATGGGCGCCTCGCGCAGGAGCCAGGGCACCGTTGGCGAGCGCCCTTCATCCTCCCACCCGCACCTTCAGTTCTTTGCGTCCTGGCGCCTTCGTGTCTTCGCGTTGAAACGGAAGGCCGTCAGCCGGTGGCCCCGGCCTCCTTCTTCTTCCCGTCCATGGCCAGGTTGAAGGCGTCGGAGTAGTAGCGCTCCTGGGCCAGGCCCTGGGCGGTGAAGGCATGGAGGCCCGCTTCCACCATCACCGGCGGTCCGGCGGCGTAGATCTCGTGGCCCGACAGGTCGGGGTACTCGCGGGCGATCGCCTCGTGCACGTAGCCGGTGGCGCCGCTCCAGGCGTCTTCCGGGGCCGGGTCCGAGAGCACCGGGGTGTAGCGGAAGCCGGGCAGCCGCGCGGCCCACTCCTCGGCCAGCTCGTTCAGATAGAGATCGGCCCGGGCCCGCGCGCCCCAGTAGAGGTGCATGGGGCGCTGGATGCCCTCGGCCACGGCATGCTCGATGATGCTCTTGATGGGGGCGAAGCCGGTTCCGCCGGCCATGAAGATGATGGGCCGGTCGGAGTCCTCGCGCAGGTGGAAGCCGCCGTGGGGCCCCTCGATGCGCAGCACCGTCTTCTCTTCCAGCCGGTTGAACACGTAGTCGGTGAACTCGCCGCCCGCCACGTGGCGGATGTGCAGCTCGATGAGGTCGTCGTCGTGGGGCGGGTTGGCCAGGGAGAAGGCGCGGTGGCGGCCGTCCTTGAGCAGGAAGTCGATGTACTGGCCGGCCAGGAACTGCAGCCGCTCGCCCTCCGGCAGCTTGAGGAACAGGCGCACCACGTCGTGGCACAGCTGCTCCTTGCGCGCCACCTTGCAGGGCAGGTTGCGCACGGGGATGTCGGCGGCCTCGGTCACCTCGCGGGCTTCCAGGGTCAGGTCGCCGAGAGGGCGGGCCTGGCACAGCAGGGCCATCCCGGTGAGTGCCTCGGTCTCGCTGAGCCCGGGCGGGGTCCCGTCGGGATACTCGACATCACCCTCCACCACCTTGCTCTTGCAGTCCCCGCAGAAGCCGCTGCGGCAACCATAGGGGAAGGCGTGGCCCTGGCGCAGGGCGGCATCCAGGATCGATTCCCCCTCCTCGACGGTGAAGCTGTGCCCGCTGGGCAGTACGGAAACCTTGTGACTCATTGAACGAAAACCCTTCCCTGTAGATAGACGGTGCCGTCCCTCGACGGCCCGGGCGCGCTCCCGGGATGGAGGGCCGTACAGCATAACCCTCCCCGGCGGGACCCTCAATCATCACCGGGAGGCTTGACAGGAAATAACTTATCATTAAACTCGGTCTTAATCCTTACAAATTTACTTGGGTTTTTGCTGAGAGGTGGAGAAAAGATGGAATTCAATATCGATGGCAAGGTGGTGGAGACCGATTCCGAGGGCTACCTGACGGACCTGAACCAGTGGTCCGAGGCGCTGGCCGCGGCGATCGCCGACAAGGAGGGGCTGCAGCTCGACGAGCCGCATTGGGAGGTGATCAACTTCCTGCGCACCAGTTTCCACGACACCGGAACGGTGCCCAACATGCGCCAGCTCACCAAGGCCTTCACCAAGGCGTTCGGTCCGGAGAAGGGATCCAGCAAGTACCTCTACGACCTGTTCCCCTATGGGCCGGCCAAGCAGGCCTGCCGCATCGGCGGCCTGCCCAAGCCCACCGGTTGCGTCTGACCGGCGCACGATCGCCACTCCCTGG
>JAQVKR010000139.1 GCA_028694565.1 Gammaproteobacteria bacterium
CTCTTGATGCTCTCGCTCATGGAGCCGAGGTGCACCGGGACATGGGGGGCGTTGGCGATGAGCTCGCCGGCGCCGTCGAACAGCGCGCAGGAGAAGTCGCGCCGCTCCTTGATGTTGACCGAGTGGGCGGTCTTCTCCAGCACCGCGCCCATCTGCTCGGCGATGGACATGAACAGGCTGTTGAAGATCTCCAGCAGCACCGGGTCCACCCGGGTGCCGATGGCCACCCGCGCGGGGAGGGGCGTCACGCGGGTCAGCAGCAGGTCGCCGCGGGAGGTGGGCTCGCCCTCCCAGCCGGGCTCCACCACCGTGGTGGCGGTGGCCTCCACCACGATGGCCGGCCCCGCCAGCCGGTCCCCGGGCCGCAGCCGCGCGCGATCGAAAACCGGGGTGGGCAGGCGGACGCCGTCGAAGACCGCCTCCACCGTTTCCAGGCGGGGGAGGGAGTCCGGCCCGCGCCCCTCCGCGGGCGGCAGCTCGGGGGCCGGGATCGCCTCGCCGCCGCCGGCGGCCTCCACCTGCAGCGCCTCCACCACGATGGCCCTGTCGTGGCTCAGGAATCCGTACTGGCGCCGGTGGGCGGCTTCGAATGCGCCCCGGATCGCCGTGGAGTCGCCGAACTCCACCAGCAGGGAGGAGTCGGAGCCGGCGTAGCGCAGGTGCAGCCGGCGCGCGATGCGCACCGCCTCGGGCGCCACGCCCTGCGCGGTCAGCTCCGCTTCCGCCGCGGCGGCCAGCCGGTCCAGCGCCGCCGCCGCCACCGGCAGCAGGTTGGCGGTGAGCTCCGCCTCCACCGCCTGCTCCTTCAGCACCCGCAGATCCGCCAGCCCCATGCCGTAGGCGGAGAGCACCCCGGCGAATGGGTGCAGCAGCACCCGCTTCATGCCCAGGGCGTCGGCCACCCGGCAGGCGTGCTGGCCGCCGGCGCCGCCGAAGCAGTTGAGCAGGTAGCCGCTGACGTCGTGGCCGCGGGCCACGGAGATCTGCTTGATGGCCAGCGCCATGTTCTCCACGGCGATGGCCAGGAATCCCTCGGCCACCTGCTCCGGGGTGCGGGCCCCGCCGGTGGCGGCGCTGATCTCCGCGGCCAGGGCGGCGAAGCGTTCGCGCACCACCGCCCCGTCCAGGGGCTGATCGGCCGCCGGGCCGAAGACCCGCGGGAAGTGGGCCGGTTGCAGGCGCCCCAGCATCACGTTGCAGTCGGTCACCGTCAGCGGCCCGCCGCGGCGATAGCAGGCGGGCCCCGGGTCGGCCCCGGCGGAGTCCGGGCCGACCCGGAAGCGGCTGCCGTCGAAGTGCAGGATGGAGCCGCCGCCGGCGGCCACGGTATGGATGCGCATCATGGGGGCGCGCAGCCGCACGCCCGCCACCTCGGTCTCGAAGGCGCGCTCGTACTCGCCGTCGTAGTGGCTGACATCGGTGGAGGTGCCGCCCATGTCGAAGCCGATGACCCGCCCGTGACCGGCCATCTCCGCGGTGCGCACCATCCCCACCACGCCGCCGGCGGGCCCGGAGAGGATGGCGTCCTTGCCCTGGAAGCGGCGGGCGTCGGTGAGCCCGCCGTGGGATTGCATGAACAGCAGCCGCGCCTCGCCCAGCTCGCCCGCCACCCGCTCCACGTAGCGGCGCAGGATGGGGGAGAGGTAGGCGTCCACCACGGTGGTGTCGCCGCGGCTCACCAGCTTCATCAGCGGGCTCGCCTCGTGGCTCACCGAGACCTGGGTGAAGCCCATCTCGCGGGCCATGCCCGCCACCGCCGCCTCGTGGGCGGGATAGCGGTAGCCATGGAGGAACACCACCGCGAGGGAGCGGAACCCGCGGGCGTGGAGCGTCTCCAGCGTCCTCCGGGCGCCGGCGACGTCCAGCTCCGCCAGGGTCTCGCCCGCGGCGCTCATGCGCTCGTCCACCTCCGCCACCTCCCGGTAGAGCATCTCCGGCAGCCGGATGGCGAGGTCGAAGAGGTCCGGGCGGTTCTGGTAGCCGATGCGCAGCGCGTCGCGGAAGCCGCGGGTGGTCACCAGCGCGGTGGGCTCGCCCTTGCGTTCCAGGAGCGCGTTGGTGGCCACCGTGGTGCCCATTTTCACCGCCGCGATGCGCGCCGCCGGAATGGGCGCGTCCCCGGCCACTCCCAGCAGGTCGCGGATGCCCTGCAGCGCCGCGTCCCGGTAGCGCTCCGGGTTCTCGGACAGCAGCTTGCGGGTGTGCAGCCGGCCCCGCGGGTCGCGGGCCACCACGTCGGTGAAGGTGCCGCCGCGGTCGATCCAGAACTGCCAGCGGCCCGCGGGCGGGGCGGCGGGGTCGTGTAGCGCCATGAGGGATGGAAGTCCGGACTCGGGTCGTGTGTCAGGCGGGGGTCAGGACTGTCATAATAGCAACTCGAGCCCCGCATCCGAACCCGCCCATGTCCGTCCTGACCGACTTTCTCCACCGGCTCCTGCGCGATGCCGTGCGCATCAGCTGGACCCTGTTCCGGATCATGGTGCCCGTGATCGTGGCGGTGAAGGTGCTGGAGGAGCTGGGGGCCGTGGTGCTGCTCTCGCGGCTGCTGGAGCCGGTGATGGCCTGGGTCGGCCTGCCCGGCGGCATGGGGCTGGTGTGGGCCACCGCCATGGCCACCAACCTCTACGGCGGCATCGTGGTGTTCGCCGCCCTGGCCGACGCCGCGCCGCTGAGCGTGGCCCAGGTGACCGTGCTGACGGGGATGATGCTCATCGCCCACAGCCTGCCGGTCGAGCTGCGGGTGGCGCAGCAGGCGGGCGCCCGGCTGCGGGCCATGCTGCTGCTGCGGGTGGGCGGGGCGCTGCTGTTCGGCGCCATCATGAACCTGGTCTACACCCGCGGCGGCTGGCTGCAGGCGCCCGCCGTCCTGCTGTGGCGCCCGGAGCCCCCGGAACCGGGGTGGATGGCCTGGGCGCTGGGCGAGCTGCAGGGGCTGGCGGTCATCTTCGCGGTGGTCGTCGCACTGCTGCTGGCCTTGCGGGTGCTGGAGCGCGTCGGTTTCATCGCCCTCGTCAACCGGCTCCTGCGCCCGCTGCTGCGCCTGCTCGGCATCGGCGAGCAGGCCATGCCCCTGACCCTCGTGGGCATGACCCTGGGCATCTCCTACGGCGGCGGGCTGCTCATCGCCGAGAGCCGGGCCGGCCACGTGGGCCGCCTCGACGTGCTCTACGCCATGAGCCTGCTCGGGCTCTGCCACAGCCTCATCGAGGATACCCTGCTGATGGCGCTGCTGGGCGGACATCTCTCGGGCATCCTCTGGGCCCGGCTCGCCTTCGCCCTGGCGGTGGTGTTCCTGCTGGTGCGGCTGGTGGGCCGGCTGCCGCGCTCCATCGTGGACCGCCACCTGGTCCGCGGCCCGGTGCCGGCGCGTCCCCTGGCGGCGGAGGAGGGGGGATGAGGCCGGATCTGGATCGGCTGTACGACTACGTCACCGGCGACGAGGACGCCCGGGTCTGCAGGGACATCCCGGAGGCGGCCTGCCGCCACCTGCCGCGCAACTTCTTCGCCTACCTGCTGGCCAACCTGCTCAACAAGCTGGCCGACGAAATCACCTCCGCCAAGCTGGTGCTGCCCTGGATGCTGGGGGCGCTGGGGGCCCCGGTGGCGCTGGCCGGCTTCCTGGTGCCCATCCGCGAGGCGGGCGCGCTGCTGCCCCAGCTCGCGGTGGCCGCCATGGTGCGGCACCGCCCGCGGCGCAAGGGGGTGTGGCTGCTGGGCGGGCTGCTGTCGGGGCTGGCGCTGGCGGGCATGGCCGTGGCGGCGGGCACCCTGGAGGGTGCCGGGGCCGGCTGGGCGATACTCGCACTGCTGGTGCTCTTCAGCCTGGCGCGCGGGCTCTGCTCGGTGGCGGCCAAGGACGTGCTCGGCAAGACCGTCTCCAAGAGCCGGCGCGGCGCGCTGATGGGCACCAGCGCGGGCCTGGGCGGGGTGGCGGTGCTGCTCGTGGGCCTGGCGCTCGGGGCCACCGATCTCGCCGCGGCGGGCAACGGCGTCTTCGTCGCCCTGCTGGCGGGGGCGGCGCTGCTGTGGGGGCTGGCGCTGGTCGCCTTCGCCGCCATCCACGAGGAGGCGGGCGCGACGGAAGGGGGCGGCAACGCCATCAGCGTGGCGCTGCGGCACCTGGCCCTGCTGCGCACCGACGCGGAATTCCGCGGCTTCGTCTGGACCCGCATTCTCCTGCTCGGCGTGGCGCTGGCCCCGCCCTACTACATCCTGCTCGCCCAGGCCCACACCGGCGGCGGGGTGCAGGGGCTCGGCTGGCTGGTGGTGGCCGCCGGCCTGGGCGCCAGCATCAGCTCCCCGTTCTGGGGCCGGATGGGGGACCGCTCCAGCCGCACGGTGATGGCCCTGGCCGCCGGCGGCTCCGGGGTACTGGGCCTGGCCACGGTGGCGGCCGGCTGGCTGGGCCTGCCGGGCATCGACTCGCCCTGGCCCTGGGCGGGCGCCATCCTGCTGCTCACCATCCTGCACTCCGGCGTGCGCCTGGGGCGCAAGGTCTACCTGGTGGACATGGCCACGGCCGAGAACCGGGCGGCCCTGGTGGCGGTCTCCAACACCGTCATCGGCGTGGCCATGCTGGTGGTCGGGGCCATCGGCGTGGCGGGCAGCCAGGTCGGGGCGGCCGGGATGCTGCTGATCCTCTCGCTCCTGTCCTTCGCCGCCGCCGTGCGCGCCCGGACCCTGCCCGAAGTCTCGGACTGATCCGCCCGCTCCGCGCCCGTCCGGTTCGCGGGACATCCGCGCATATCATCGTCAAATCCTATTGAAACAATATAGATAAACCATTTCACCTATTCGTTCGTCTTCTCCAGACTGCAAGCATGACCCGGCACCCGCGCCGGATTGCCCCAGGAGAAGCCCGATGCACCCGGTCAGCTATCCCCACGTGGTCCTCGTCCGCCACGCCCAGAGCGAGTGGAACCGTGAAGGCCGCTTCACCGGCTGGGCCGATCCGCCCCTCACCGCGCAGGGCGTGGCCGAGGCCCGCGCCGCCGGGCGGCGGCTCGCCGCCGCGGGCCACCGCTTCGACCGCGGCTTCGCCTCCCGGCTCGGCCGCGCCCGGCACACCCTCGAGCTGATGCTCGGGGAGCTCGGCCAGCCGGCGCTGCCGGTCACGGGCGACTGGCGGCTCAACGAGCGCCACTACGGCGCGCTCCAGGGCCGGTTCCGCGAGGAGGAGGCCGCCCGGCTCGGCACCGCGCAGGTGCTCCGCTGGCGCCGCGGCTATGCCGACCTGCCGCCGTTGCTGCCGGCGGATGATCCGCGCCACCCCGCGCGCGACCCCCGCTACCGGGACGTGCCGCGCGATCGCCTGCCCGCGGGGGAGAGCCTGGCCCTCACCCGGCGGCGGGTGGCGGCCTTCTGGCGCGAGGCGGTGGCGCCGCGGCTGCGCGCCGGGGAGCGGATGCTCGTCGCCTCCCACGGCAACACCCTGCGGGCGCTGCTGATGGAGCTGGAGGGGATGGGCGTGGCGGAGGTGGAGTCCTTCGAGATCCCCACCGGCCAGCCGATTCTCTACGCCTTCGATGCGAAGGCGCGACCCATGGGCTGGTGCTACCTGCCGGAAGCCACCCAGCCCTCGGCGGCCTGAGCGCCGCCAGCATCGGCACCGCATGGGCGCGGTGCCGGACCGACCCAGAGGAGTGATGACCATGAGCGACAGGAAACAGATGACCACCGCCGCCGGCTGCCCCGTGGCCGACAACCAGAATTCCGTCACCGCCGGGCCGCGCGGGCCGGTGCTGATGCAGGACGTGCACCTGATGGAGAAAATGGCCCACTTCAACCGCGAGCGGGTCCCGGAGCGGGTGGTGCACGCCAAGGGCGCCGGCGCCTACGGCACCTTCACGGTGACCGGCGACATCAGCCGCTATACCTGCGCGCAACTCTTTTCGAAGGTGGGCAACCGGTGCGAGACCTTCGTGCGCTTCTCCACGGTGGCCGGCGAGCTCGGCTCCGCCGACACGGTGCGCGACCCGCGCGGCTTCGCGGTGAAGTTCTACACCGGACAGGGCAACTGGGACCTGGTGGGCAACAACACGCCGGTGTTCTTCATCCGCGACCCGCTGAAGTTCTCCGACTTCATCCACTCCCAGAAGCGCCATCCGGTGACGGGGCTGCGCGACGCCACCATGCAGTGGGATTTCTGGTCCCTCTCGCCCGAGTCGCTGCACCAGGTCACCTGGCTCTTCGGCGAGCGCGGCATTCCGCGCACCCTGCGCCACATGAACGGCTACGGCAGCCACACCTTCAGCCTCTGGAACGCGCAGGGCGAGCGCTTCTGGGTGAAGTGGCACATCAAGACCCGGCAGGGCATCGAGTGCATGCCGGCGCAGGAGGCGGAACGGGTGGCGGGCGAGGATCCGGACTTTCACCGTCGTGATCTGTTCGAGGCCATCGAGCGGGGCGAGAACCCGCGCTGGACGGTGAACGTGCAGATCATGCCGGAGGCGGATGCGGAGGCCTACCGCCTCAATCCCTTCGATCTCACCAAGGTGTGGCCGCACGGGGACTACCCGCTCATCGAGGTGGGCGTGCTGGAGCTCGACCGCAACCCGGAGAACCACTTCGCGGAGGTGGAGCAGGCGGCCTTCGAGCCCGGCAACCTGCCGCCCGGCTTCGGCGCCTCGCCCGATCGGATGCTGCAGGCGCGGCTGCTCTCCTACCCGGACGCGCACCGCTACCGGATCGGCGTGAACTATGGCCAGCTGCCGGTGAACAAGCCGCGCTGCCCGGTGCACAGCTACCACAAGGACGGCCAGCTGCGCTTCGACGGCAACGGCGGCGATCAGCCGGTCTACCAGCCCAACAGCTTCGGCGGGCCGACGGACGGCGGGGTGCCCCAGGAGCCGCCGCTGCGCATCGACGGCGACGCGGCGCGCTACGACCACCGCGAGGGCAACGACGACTACGGACAGGCGGGCGACCTCTACCGGCTCATGACGCCGGCGCAGCGCCGGGAGCTGGTGGCGAACATCGTCGGAGCGATGAAAGGGGTG
>JAQVKR010000140.1 GCA_028694565.1 Gammaproteobacteria bacterium
GGGCCGGCTCCCGCCACCTGCAGTGGCCCATCGGCCACAAGTCGCTGCGCACGCTGAAGCTCGTACGGCCGCTGCGCCGGCTTCTGATCCGGGAGGGGGTGGATATCCTCCATGTCCGCTCGCGCCTCCCGGCCTGGATTGCCTGGCTGGCATGGCGAAGCATGGAACCCGCCACCCGGCCCCGTTTCATCACCACCGTCCACGGCCTTTACAGCGTCGGGCGCTACAGTGCCATCATGACCCGGGGAGAACGGGTAATCGCCGTTTCCGAAACGGTGCGTGATTATATTTTGGATAACTACCCTGGAATGGAACCCGGGCGTATCAGGGTCATCTACCGGGGGGTCGATCCGGAGGATTTTCCGCGTGGATACCAACCCGGTCCGGCGTGGTGTGCGGCGTGGCGGGAGCAGTATCCCCGGCTTGCAGGCAAGCGGATATTGACACTACCGGGGCGTCTTACCCGTCTCAAGGGACACAATGATTTCATTGAGCTCGTTGCGCGCCTGCATGAGCAGGGTGAGCCGGTACATGGTCTCATCGTGGGTGGAGAAGATCCGCGAAGACACGCCTATGCCGAAGAACTGCAAAAAAACGTGCATGCGCGCGGACTCGATTCGCACATTACATTCACGGGTCCGCGATCGGACATGAGTGCGATCTATGCCGTCGCCGACCTGGTGCTCTCACTTTCGGGCAAACCCGAGTCGTTCGGACGCACCGTTCTAGAGGCATTGAGCCTGGGGGTGCCGGTGATTGGATATGACCATGGCGGCGTAGGCGAGATTTTGAGGAAGATATATCCTGCGGGGATGGTGCCCGTAGGCGATGTCGACGGGCTGAAGGACCGGGTGAAGACCCTGCTGGAATCTCCGGGAAGTATCGGCGGCACAGGCTGTTTCAGCTTGCACCGGATGCTGGACGCGACGCTACAGTTATACCGTGAGGTCTTGCAATGAGTGATGTGCGAAACGGGATTTAGATAGTTGGATGAGGGCACGGTTTTTCATAGGTAAGGGAGTGCGATATGCATGTCTTTGTTATCAATTTAATGCGTCGTGAAGATCGGCGACAAGGCATGATGCAACAGCTGGACCATCTGGACCTGGATTTTGAGTTTGTTCCGGCGGTTGATGGTGCGAATCTAGGCCGGGATGATATGGTGCAATATCGTTTGTCGAAGAGTGCCATAGCGCTTCGAGAAGGTGGCATGCATCAAAATGAAATTGCATGTCTTCTGAGTCATATGAAGGTGTACAAAATGATACTGGAGAAAAACCTGCCCTATGCGCTTGTTCTCGAGGATGACGCAGTGCTGGAGCCCGCATTGCCCGGAATTCTTTCAGCTATAGAAACACTTCCTCAAGTATGGGATGTGATCAAGCTCAACTCATGGCCTGACAAAAAGGGTGTTCCCATTGGGCCTGCCGGTGAGGGTTTTGAGTGGAGTTACTTCAAAAATATTGGAGGAATGACAGGGTATATTGTCAGTCGTTCCGGTGCCGAACGAATGCTGGATTATATAAAACGAAAAGGAATTTATGTGCCTATTGATGTTGTCTTGTCATGGTATTGGCGTTTTGCTCTTCGCGCATACCTCCTCAAGCCGTTTGTTGTCAGGTTGAACACATCTAGTGTTTCCGATATTCGTGCAAAATCTGACTGGTTGCCGTGCCTGGTGAAACCTCGTACTGCCGATATCCGTGTGATGTATCGGATCAGAAAATGGGGGTTGACTATTTTAAAGGAAGTTTGCTTCGGGTGGTTGGGGTTGCGGCAGCGTTTTGGTTTGGGTATCCGAATGCCGAGTTTCAACTTGTCAGGGAATGTTACAGGAAAGCGGTCTGCAAGGTATCAAGAAAGCCTGTAATCGAGTGGCGTCATCGAATTGAGGAGGTGCTGATCAAAGTCTGTCCTGCTTCTGGCAGGCCCGGGCCGGCCCGGGCCCGATGCGTTTGACCATCTCTTCCAGAACCAGGTCCACCCCGAGCCCTTCCATGCAGAGGTGGGTGGGCTGGTTGCAGGTTCCGCGATAGCAGGGGGCGCAGGGTGGGCGCGCCTCCAGAGATAGATGGGCCGGTCCGTAGAAGACGTCCGGGCCATGGCGTGTCGCCGAGGTGGGACCGAAGAGAGAGACCACCGGTGTTCCCACGGCCGCGGCCACGTGCATGGGACCGCTGTCGTTGGTCAGGGCCACGCGTGCAAGGGACATCAGGGCGGCCAGTTCCTTGAGGTCCGTTTCCCCCGCCAGGCTGATGACACCGGGCGTGTCACCGGCCACCGTGCGGGCGAGCGTCCGCTCGCCACCGGATCCGGCCACCACCACTTGGTGACCCGCTCCGGTGAGCCATTCCGCAATGGCGTGGTAGGCGTCTGCGGGCCAGCGCTTGCTGGGCCAGCCGGGGCTGGAGCCGGGGGCCAGGACCACCAGCGTGCGCTCTCCGTCCCAGCCGGCCGCCCGCAGCCTTCTCTCCATCCCAGTGCGTTGCCTGCGGGTCACCGGCAGGTGGACGTGGAAGCCTTCTGCCATGCTCCGGGCCACGGCCGCCTCCGGCTCCCCCAGGCCGCGCAGCATCGCGTCGATGCGCAGGGCGGGCTTGCGGTGCTTGCCGAGGAAGGTGCGGTGGAGCGGCGGGGTGCCGTTGCGGATCAGCCGCCTGCCGCCGGCCAGTATGGCCAGGTAGCCGGTGATCCGCTTGCAGTGCATGTCCACCACCAGGTCGTAGCGCTCCCGGCGCAGGCGCCGCACGAAGCGCAGGCTCTCCAGCGGATGGTGCAGCAGCGAGCGGTGGGGCCAGACCCGGAAGGCGTCGAACAGGCCGCTGCCGCGGAACAGGTCCTCCCCCAGGGGCGAGGTGAGGAGATCGATGCGCGCCGCCGGCCAGTGGGCGTGGAGCACGTTCACGGTGCGGGTGAGTTCGACCAGGTCGCCCAGCGCGCTCAGGCGCAGGATCAGGATCCGCTCCACGGCGCCCGCCGCGCTCACGGACGGACCTCCGCCAGCAGGTTCCGGTAGAGCGCCAGGTAGGCCGCCACCACGGCCTCCGGGCTGTGCCCGGCCAGCAGCTTGCGGTAGCCCGCGGCGCCGAGCGCCGCGCGCTCCCCGGTGTCCATGGCCAGCATCCGCTCGAGAGCGGCGGCCAGCGCCGCGGCATCGTCCACCGCCACCAGGACGCCGTCCCGCTCCGGCTCGATGAGCTCCAGCGGGCCGTCGCTGCGGGTGGCCACCACCGCGCGGCGGTGAGCCCAGGCCTCCAGCACCACGTTGCCCAGCATTTCGCGACGGGAGGGGCAGACGCACAGGTCGGCGAGCTCGTACCAGGGGGCGGGGTCGTCCTGCCAGCCCGCCCATACCACCCGCTCCTCCTGGCCGAGGGCGCGGGCCTGTCCCTGCAGCGCCTCGCGCAGGGGGCCGTCGCCGACGATGACCAGCCGCGCCGGTGCGCCGCCCGGCGCTGCCGGGAACCGGGCCCAGGCCTCCAGCAGGGTGTCGATGCCCTTGTAAGGGTGCAGGCGCGCCACGCACAGGGCCACCTGGCACTGCGCCGGCAGCCCCAGCCGCCTGCGCAGTTGGGCGGCGCCTGCCGGGTCGGGTGCAGCGGGCTCGACGAAGTTGCCGATGCGGAAGATCCGCGCCGGCGCCAGCCCGCCCGCGCGCAGGTGGCGCTCCAGCCCGCCGGTGTTGCCCACCCAGGCGTGGGCGTGGCGGTACTGGCGCAGATCGTAGAACCCGCCCAGGCGCGCCACGTGCACCGGTTTCCGGCCCGCCGGCAGCCGCACCAGGCGCGTGGTCCGGCCCATGTAGGTCTGCACCACGGCCGCACCGGAGCGGCGGATGAGGCGGCCCAGGCGCCAGCGGGCGACGGGATCCCAGGCGCCGGGCATGGGCAGGAGGATGCGGGGAACGGCCCCGTCCAGGTTCTCCGCCACCCAGCTGCCGGGCCGGCAGACGGCGGTGGCCGGGTGTCCGGCGCGGTTCAGTGCCGCCACCAGGCGGGTGAAGAAGCGCTCTGCGCCGCCGCCCTTGCGGCTGCCGATGATGTGCAGGGAGGGGATCAGTTCCATCGTTCCATGTGCCTGAGTAGTCTCTCGGCCACGGTCCCCGGATCAAGGCGGGCCAGATCATTTCCAGGGGCCACCAGCCAGGCGGCGCGCGGTCCCCAGGGGTGGTAGCGTTCCGGCTCGCCGGGACCGAAGAGTGTGAGGGTGGGGGTGGCCACGGCGCTCGCCAGGTGGCCGAGGCCGGAGTCGTTGCCCACGAACAGGGCACACCGCTCCAGCAAGGCAGCGGCCTCCAACAGCCCCGTGGCGCCGCAGAGGTCGAGGACCGGCAGCGGGGCGTCCTGTGCCAGTTCCCGGGCCTGGTCGCGGTCGCCGGGGCCGCCCAGCAGTACCGCCGCCGCCACCCGCCCCTCGAGCCGGCGCAGCAGCCCGGCGAAGGACGCCAGGGGCCAGATCTTGGGCCGCCAGTTGGCGCCCGGACCGATGGCCAGCAGGGGCCCCGGGGGGAGGGCGGCGAGGCGCTCGCGGGCCTGCCCGCGCAGCGCGTCGGTCAGCCAGACGCGGGTGGGCGGTATCTCCGCGCGGCGCACGCCGGGCGCCACCACCGCCATGTGCTCCTCCACGCTGTGGGGGCCGGCCGGGCCGCGCCGCAGCTTGGTCATGCGCCGCTCGGCGCGCAGCAGGTAGGCCAGTCCGTCGGTGCGCAGATCGGCCGCCAGGGCGTAGCGGGTGCGGCGCAGGGTCCGGATCAGCCGCAGCAGTCCCCGCCAGCCGGCGCGCTTGTGCTTGAGCAGGATCTCGCCGCGGTAGGGGCAGTGGGTGAACAGCTCCGCGGAGCGGGCGTCGGCGACGATGTCGAAGCGCAGATCCGGGTGCCGGGCGTGCAGGTACTCCAGCGCCGGGGTGGTGAGCACGGCGTCGCCGATGTTGCTCAGGGTGATGAACAGGGCCCGTTGCATTGAGTGTCCCTGGCTCAGTAGAGCCGCGGCTCCCCATGGGGGCGCGTCTTGAAGCGCCGGTGGATCCACAGGTACTGCTCCGGGCACGCCCGCACCGCCGCCTCCACCAGGGCGTTGATGGTCCGGGCGTCGGCCCCGGCGTCGCCGGTCGGGTAGCCGGCCAGCGGCGGCAGCACCCGGATGACGTAGCGGCCGTCGGCGCCGCGCACCGGGAAATAGGGTACCACCCGGGCGCGGCTCATGCGGGCGAAGCGGGCGGTGGTGGTGATGGTGGCCGCATCCACGCCGAAGAAGGGGGCGAAGACGCTGAGCTCGCGGCCGTAGTCCTGGTCCGGTCCGTACCACACGGCGCGGTTGTCGCGCAGGCTGCGGAGCATGGCGCGGATGTCGTCGCGGGCGAAGATGCGGGTGTTGCGGCGGCGGTCGCGGGCGCGCTTGGTGAGCCGGTCCACCACCACGTTGCTGGCGGGCCGGTACATGGCGTCGAAGGGGCGCTCCAGCGAGAGGCGGTGGGCGCACAGCTCCATGGGCGTGAAGTGCCCGGTCAGCAGGATGACGCCGTGGCCCTCGGCCAGCGCGGCATCGAAGTGCTCCAGTCCCTCGACGCTGCCCAGGCTGCGCAGGCGCTCGTTGCCGCCCCACCAGCTCATGGCGAGCTCCACCACCCCCATGCCGAGCGCCCGGAAATGATCGCGCAGCAGCCGCTCGCGCGCCGCGGCCTCCAGCTCCGGGAAGCAGAGCCGGAGATTGGTCCGCGCCACCCGGGCCCGGGAGCGGGCCAGGTGGCGGGTGGCATCGCCCAGGAAACGGCCCAGCGCCAGCTGCCAGGACCAGGGCAGCAGGTTCAGCAGCCGCAGCAGCCCCAGCCCCAGCCAGGTGGGCCAGTAGGTCGGTGCGTAGGGTGCGGGTTCGCGGCGTCTACGCTTGGCCATGGATGCCGCCGGGATGGTGTGGCGGGAAGCGCGCGGGACGGGTCACGGCTGGTCCGGGGCCTCCGCTGCGTCCGCCGCGGACTCCGGCCGGGTGAACTGCAGCCGGTGCAGGCGGCTGTAGATGCCCCCGCGCTCCAGCAGCTCGGCGTGGGTGCCGGTCTCGGCGATGCGCCCGCCGTCCAGCACCACGATGCGGTCGGCCTTCTCGATGGTGGAGAGGCGGTGGGCGATGGTGATGGTGGTGCGGCCCTGCTTCAGTACCTCCAGCGCCTGCTGGATGTAGCGCTCCGACTGGGTGTCGAGCGCCGAGGTGGCCTCGTCCAGGATCAGGATGGGGGCGTCCTTGAGGCTGGCGCGCGCGATGGCGACCCACTGGCGCTGGCCGCCGGAGAGCCGCACGCCGTTGTCGCCCACCAGGGTGTCGAGCCCCTCGGGCATGGCGCGGATGAACTCCATGGCGTGGGCGGCCTCGGCGGCGCGGACGACGGCGGCCTCGTCCGCCGCGTCCATGGCGCCGTAGGCGATGTTGCCGCGCACGCTGTCGTTGAACAGCACCACGTCCTGGGAGACCAGGGCGATGTGGCGGCGCAGGTCGGCGAGCCGCAGCTCGCGGATGTCGACCCCGTCGATGAGGATGGCGCCGGTGTCCGGGTGGTAGAAGCGCGGCAGCAGCTGGACCAGGGTGGACTTGCCGCTGCCGGACATCCCCACCAGGGCCACGTTCTCGCCCGGCTCGATGGCGAGCGTGATGCCCTCCAGGGCCCTGCGGCCGTCCGCCTCGTAGCCGAAGGAGACGTCCCGGTATTCCACCCGGCCCTCGACCCGTTCCAGGCTGCGGGTGCCGGCATCCGCCTCGGGCTCCTCGTCCACCAGCGCGAACACGCTCTCGGCGGCCGCCAGCCCGCGCTGCAGGGGCGTGTTGATGCTGGTCAGGAGCTTGAGGGGCGCCAGCAGCAGCGCCATGGCGCCGAAGAAGGAGACGAAGCCGCCGATGGTGATCGCGTCCGCGGCCGACTCCAGGGCGGCGAAGAAGATCATCACCACCAGGCCGATCACCGCGAGCATCTGGATGATCGGGACGTT
>JAQVKR010000141.1 GCA_028694565.1 Gammaproteobacteria bacterium
TTCTCCAGCCCCATCAGGTAGAGCAGCGTCGGCGCCACGTCGGCGAGAATCCCTCCCTCGGCAACGGTGGCGGAGCGCTGGCCCACATAGAGGAACGGCACCGGATCGCTGGTATGGGCCGTGTGGGGCTGATCGTTTTCCACGTCCCGCATGCACTCCACGTTGCCGTGATCGGCGGTGACGATGACCTCGCCGCCCGCCGCGTCGAGGGCCTCCACCACCCGCCCGAGGCAGACGTCGATGGTCTCCACCGCGCACACGGCGGCGTCCAGCTTGCCGGTGTGCCCCACCATGTCCGGATTGGCGTAGTTGCAGATGACGAGGTCATAGCGGCCGCTGCCGATGGCCTCGACCAGCTTGTCGGTCAGCTCCCCGGCGCTCATCTCCGGCTGCAGATCGTAGGTCTTCACCTTCGGCGAGGGCACCAGGATGCGGTCCTCGCCGGGAAACGGCGGCTCGAGTCCCCCGTTGAAGAAAAAGGTGACGTGGGCGTACTTCTCGGTCTCCGCGATGCGCAGCTGGTGCAGGCCGAGGCGGGCGACATACTCGCCGATGACGTTCTTGAGCCGCTCGGGCGGATAGGCCACGGGGATGTCGAAATCCTCGTTGTACTCGGTCAGGGAGACGAACGAGGAGAGCCGCGGCACCACGGCCCGCTCGAAGCTGTCGAAGCCGTCCTCGATGAACGCCCGGGTGAGCTGGCGGGCGCGATCGGCGCGGTAGTTCATGAAAATGACCGCGTCGCCGTCCCGGATCCGGGCCGGCTCGGCCCCCGGCGGGACCACGAGGGTGGGCTGGACGAACTCGTCGGTCTCGCCGCGGGCGTAGGCCTGCTCCAGGGCGGTACCGGCATCGGGCGCGGTGAACGGAGCCTCGCCCCGGGTGAGCATGTCGTAGGCCAGCTGGATGCGATCCCAGCGCTTGTCCCGATCCATGGCGAAGAAACGGCCCACCAGGCTGGCGATGGAGCCGTGACCGAGCTCCGCGAGCCGCGCCTCGGTGGCCGCGATGAACGCCGCGGCGCTCTGCGGCGGGGTATCCCGCCCGTCCAGGAACGCGTGGATGTGGAGATTCTCCGCGCCGCGCCGGATCGCCAGCTCCGCCATGGCGTGAATGTGCTCCTGGTGGCTGTGCACGCCGCCGGGGGAGAGCAGGCCCATGAGGTGCACGGCCCCGCCGCCCGCCACCGCGCCGTCGATGGCCTCCTGCAGGGTGTGGTTGTCGAAGAAGGCGCCGGAGCGGATGGCGTTGTTGATGCGCGTGAACTCCTGGTAGACCACCCGGCCCGCGCCCAGATTCAGATGCCCCACCTCGGAGTTGCCCATCTGCCCGGCGGGCAGGCCGACCTCGGCCCCCGATCCCCTGATGAGGGTGTGCGGACGGGTCGCCCAGAGGTGATCCCAGACCGGCGTGCGGGCTTGGCGGATGGCGTTGTACTCCACCTCATCGCTGTACCCCCAGCCATCGAGCACGATGAGGACAATGGGCCTGTGTGTCAGTGACATCGCGGTTCAACCGGAAACGCCGGTGAACCGCGGAGCAGATCCACCGGGGAGCCTATCAAATAAGTCGGAGGCGCGATCGTACCGGAGCGGGGCGCCCGACGCCACGGTAAAAAGGCCTTCCGGGAGCCGTCCATAACCATGCGAAAAACGGGCTTTATCCTGAAAAGATGGATATTCGTCCGTTCCAAGGCGCAATCACGCCCGCCCGGGCCGTTTTTCCATGATTGGCCCGCGACCGGACATCCGCGGGCCACGGCGGGCGGGCGTGGCGTCGCGGAGCGCGCGCCAGCGCCCCCCCGCCGGCACGGCCCAACGCCGTGAACTTCCTGGAAAATCATAGTGCATCGCAGCATCCACGCCGGAGGCCGGCCCGGTCGCCGCCGCTCGGCGCCGGCCGGAAGCCGAAACGTGGAAAAGTGTGTCTGATTGCACACAAAGAGACCGCCCAGGGTTCTCAAATGGTATTTAATTGTATAAGGTTTTGATGATAGAGGCCTCAGAGCCAATGCCGCGCCCTCGGCAACCAGGGGAGGGGCGGAACCACAACGATAGCGATACGGAATGAAATCATGATGCTGCCAGAAACCGGAGATCTAACCCTCATCACCCAGGATGAGGACATCGAACGCGCCTCCCGCTCCCTCAAGGCCATGGCCCACCCGCTGCGCCTGAAGATCCTCTGCACCCTGGGCGACCGCGAAATCAGCGTGCAGGAGATCGTGGAGCAGGTCGGCACCTCCCAGAGCAATATCTCCCAGCACCTTGCCATCCTGCGCGACAAGGGCATACTAGCCTCCCGCAAGGACGCCAACCGCGTCTACTACCGCGTGGGAGACGCCAGGACGCTGCGCCTCATCAGCATGATGCGCGACGTTTTCTGTACGCTGGCCCATTGACCCGCGCCGCGGGCGGCGCACGCGATCCGGCCCCGGGGCACCCGCGCCCCATGGCCGTGACGCGCCTTACACACTCAACCGAACGCGACATCCGCAGGGATTCATACGCATGACCACCGAGCGCATCATCCGCATCATGGCCGGTTCCGTGGTGCTCATCTCCCTGGCCCTCGGCGCTCCGGCGAGCCCGATCCATCACAGCACCTACTGGCTGTGGCTCACCGCCTTCGCCGCCCTCAACCTGTTCCAGAGCGGGTTCACCGGCTTCTGCCCGCCGGAGAAGCTGCTGAAGAAGATGGGCGTCAAGGGTCCCTGCGACTGAGGGGGGGGACCATGCCCGATATGGACAAGTTCGCAAGTTTCGCGGCCGGCAACTGGCAGCTCTTTCTCGCCCTGTTCGTGACCCTCGGAGCCATCCTCTGGCTGGAGGTCTGGGGACGGGTCAGGGGCGTGAGCCGGGTGGGGCCGCTGCAGGCCACCGCCCTGATCAGCCACGAGGACGCGCTGGTGCTCGACGTGCGCGAGGACACCGAGTACCGGGACGGCCACATCATCGACTCGGTGCACATACCGCTGTCCCGGCTGCGGGATCGCATCGGCGAGCTCGAGCGCTACCGTGACCGCACCCTCATCGTCGGCTGCCGCAGCGGCCACCGCTCGGCGCGCGCCTGCGGACGGCTGCGCAAGCAGGGGTTCGAGAAGGTCCACAACCTGGAAGGCGGCATCCTCGCCTGGCAGAACGCCAACCTGCCGCTGACCCGCAAGACCAGGAAGGGAAAGTAACGGCATGGCCAACGTCGTGATGTACACCACCGCCTGGTGCCCCTACTGCGTGCGGGCGCGGCGCCTGCTGGACGCCAAGGGGGTCCGGTACACCGACATCCGGGTGGACGCGGAGCCGGAACGGCGCGCCGAGATGGAGGCGCGCGCCAACGGACGCACCTCGGTGCCCCAGATTTTCATCGACGATCTCCACGTGGGCGGCTTCGACGACATGGCCGAGCTCGACGTGGAGGGCCGGCTCGACCCGCTGCTGGGTCTCTCCTGAGGCCCGCGGGGCCGCGGCCGCCCCCATCCCCGGGGGTGAAAACAGGCGCAAAGGAACCCGGCTGCCGGTTACAATAGCAGCGGCCATCCGACCCCGGCGCCGCGCCGGGGCGGGAGCGCAGTGGCCCGCCGGGCCGACCGGCGCACCGGGATCGGCCCGTCATTCACCGCATCCTACAAGGACCAGATCATCATGGCAGAGAACAACACGCAGCCCGGCGCCGCCGGCCAGGAGCAGTTCGCCATCCAGCGCCTCTACGTGAAGGATCTCTCCTTCGAGTCCCCCAAGGCGCCGGAGGTGTTCCAGGAGCGCTGGCAGCCGCAGATGAACGTGGAGCTGCACACCGAGACCCGCCAGCTCGGCGAGGGAGTCAACGAGATCACGCTGTCGGTCACCGTCACGGTCACCAACGGCGACAAGACCGCCTTCCTGGCGGAGGTCAAGCAGGCGGGGATTTTCACGCTCAAGGGCTTCGAGCCGGCCCAGCTCGGCCACATGCTCGGCAGCTTCTGCCCCAACATCCTCTTCCCCTACGCCCGCGAAGCGATCACCGATCTGGTCAGCCGCGGCGGCTTCCCGCCCCTGTACCTCAACCCGGTGAATTTCGACGCCCTCTACGCCGAGCACCTGCGCTGCCAGCAGGAAGGCGGGCAGCCGGCCGAGGGCGGCACCGCCCACTGAGGCGGCGGCCATCGCCCGCGGTTGAGGGAGACGCCCGTGAGCAGAGCCGGAGCTGCGCCCATCGCCGTGCTCGGCGCCGGGTCCTGGGGAACGGCCCTGGCCATGCTGCTGGCCCGCAACGGGCTGCCGGTCACCCTGTGGGGCCACGACCCGGCGCACATGGCCACGCTCGCCGCCAGGCGCAGCAACGACGCCTTCCTTCCCGGCATCCCCTTCGCCGACGCGCTGCGCGTCGAGCACCGGCTCGACGCGGCGCTCGACGGCGCCGGCCTGGCGCTGCTGGTGGTGCCGAGCGCGGTCTTCCGCGGCGTCCTGCACCAGATCCGTCCCTGGCTCGCACCGGGCTGCCGCATCGCCTGGGCACCAAGGGGGTGGACGCCGCCTCCGGCCGGCTGCTGCACGAGGTCTGCGCCGAGGTGCTCGGCCCGCAACGCCCGGCCGCCGTCGTATCCGGCCCCTCCTTCGCGCGCGAAGTGGCCGCCGGCCTGCCCACCGCGGTCACCGTGGCCTCCCACGATCCGGGGCTGGCCCACGATCTGGCGGGCTGGCTGCACAACGACACCTTCCGCGCCTACACCAGCGCCGACATGGTGGGTGTGCAGCTCGGCGGCGCGGTGAAGAACGTGCTCGCCATCGCCGCCGGCATCTCCGACGGCCTCGGCTTCGGCGCCAATGCGCGCGCCGCGCTCATCACCCGCGGACTGGCGGAAATGGCGCGCCTGGGCGCGCACCTGGGCGGCCAGGCGGAGACCTTCATGGGACTGGCCGGGCTCGGCGATCTGGTGCTCACCTGCACCGACGACCAGTCCCGCAACCGCCGCTTCGGCCTCGCCCTGGGCCGGGGCACGGACCCGGAGGCCGCCGAGGCCGCCATCGGCCAGGTGGTGGAGGGCCGCGGCACCGCGGCCGAGGTGCACCGCCTGGCGCAGCGCGCCGGGGTGGAGATGCCCATCAGCGCGGAGGTCCACCGGGTCCTCTACGAGGGCGAATCCCCGCGCAACGCCGTCACCACCCTGCTCGCCCGCGAACAGAAATCCGAGACCTGGGGCCTCGCCTGAGCCCCGCCCGTTCGTTCGCTTCCCGGATCGGCCGCGGCCCGGCGTGGATTGAGGTTGATGAACCACCAGGGTGCCCGCGCGCTTCGCCGCATCCCCCGGCACCACCGCGTGCGCCTGACGCAAAACAGCACGGGCTGCCGGCGCCTTCCCCGCGCGCGTCGTGGGCAGGGAGAATCAACGCCAATCGGCGGCCAAGCAGTCCGCCCCGGGCGGCGTCACTCCGCGCCGGGGAAGCCGAGCTGGCGCCACGCCTCGTAGACCACCACCGCCACGGCGTTGGAGAGGTTGAGGCTGCGGTTGCCGGGCTGCATGGGGATGCGCAGCAGCCGTTCGGGGGGAAAGCCGTCGAGCAGCGCGGCGGGCAGTCCGCGGGTCTCGGGGCCGAACAGGAAGGCATCGCCGTCGCGATATGCCGGCCCGGTGTGGGCGGTGTGCCCGCGGGTGCTCACGGCGAAGAGCCGCCGGGGCCGCCGCGCTTCCGAAAAGGCCTGGAAATTGTCATACTGCTGCACCTCGGCGAACTCCCGGTAATCCAGACCCGCGCGCCGGAGCTTGGCATGCTCCAGATCGAAGCCGAGGGGATGGATCAGATGCAGCCGCGCGCCCACGTTGGCGCACAGGCGGATGACGTTGCCGGTGTTGGGGGGAATCTCCGGCTCGTAGAGCACCACGTGTAACATCGGTCTCCGGGTTCGCTGTATCGCGTACTGCGCAGTCCAGCGCTGCATCCCGGGCATCCGCAGTGGACTGCGCCACACTGGCACCCGCGCACCGGACCAATACCATGACAGCCGAACAACGCTCCCTGCTGGCCCTCGACTTCTGCGGCCTCGCCCTCTCCTCGCCCATCGCCCTGCTGTCGGGGTGCGTCGGGTTCGGCGAAGAATACACGCGGGTCGCGGGCTTTTCCAACGCGGACGTGGGAGCGGTGTGCCTGAAGGGCACCACGCTCGAGCCGCGGCTCGGCAACGCCCCCCACCGGGTCTACGAGACCCCCGCCGGAATGCTCAACGCCATCGGCCTGCAGAACCCCGGCGCCCGCCACGTGGTGGAGAAGATCCTGCCCACGCTCGACTTCTCGGAGACCCGCTTCATCGCCAACATCTCCGGCTCCACGGTGGAGGAGTACGAGGAGGTGGCGCGCATCTTCGACGACTCGCCCATCGACGCCATCGAGATCAACATCTCCTGCCCCAACGTGAAGGCGGGCGGCGTGGCCTTCGGCAACGACCCGGAGATGTCGGCGCGGGTGGTGGAGGTGTGCCGGCGGGCCACCGGCAAGCCGCTCATCACCAAGCTCTCCCCCAACCAGACCGACATCGCCCACAACGCCCGCCGCTGCATCGAGGCCGGCACCGACGCCTTCGCCGTGATCAACACCCTGATGGGCATGGCCATCGACATCGAGAGCCGCACCCCCATCCTCGGCAACCGCCAGGGCGGACTCTCCGGCCCCGCCATCAAGCCGGTGGCGCTGCTGAAGGTGCACCAGGTCCACCAGGTCTGCCGCGACCATGGCATCCCCATCATCGGCCAGGGCGGCATCACCACCGCCGAGGACGCCCTGGAGTTCATCATCGCCGGCGCCACGGCGATCGGGGTGGGAACCGCCCTGTTCTACGATCCGCTGGTGTGCGCGAAGATCAACGCCGGCATCGCCGCCTACCTGCAGCGCCACGGCATGGGCACGGTGGAACAGCTCGTGGGCACGCTGGTCACCGAGCGCCCCGCCACCCAGTGCACCAGCTGAGCCCGGCGCACGCCCCCCCCGCGCCG